>NZ_JBHWZH010000044.1:0-42679 GCF_042728285.1 Streptomyces sp. NPDC060194
GTCGGCCGCGTCTGTTGTGTATAAGCCACCGGTTTGAGGCCGCGCGGGTGGAGCCCGTGCACCCGCGGCGGAGCCGCGAACGCCCCTGCGGGGCGGGGGGGGGGCCGACGGTGGTGCGGGGTGCGGTCGCTTGCGCTGGGCACGTGGGGCTGTGCCCACCCGTGCCGCCCTGCGGCACGATTGCCCACAGCAAGCCCCCCGTTTCAGCCCGGCCGGCGTTTGAGGCCGCCGGGCGGAGCCCGGTACGCCGCGGCGGAGCCGCGGGTGGCGGAGCCGCGCCGGGGAGGCGCACCCGCATCGCTCGGTCCCCTCCGCAGCGCGATGCCGGCGCGCACACCGGATTTGCTCAGGCGAACGAACGCCGCACAGGCTGAATTTACGTCAGCTTTAGGCCACTGAACAGGTGAGGTGCGTCACCACACGTCCCCACACGTCCGCAGGCCTCCGTGACGCCGCCCCACGCTCAGCCGACCCGCGGCCTCCGCCCGTCGCCGCACGCGGCAGGGCCTGGCGCAACCACCCCCACCGACTCGCCCGCCGCGTCCTCGCCGAGCGCGCCCTCGCCTGCGGGTGGGCGGGCCGTCACCCCGTCCTGCCGGACGACGGCTTGGCGGTGGGGCGGGGTCGAGCGCGAGGTGGCGGTGGAGCCGGACGCGCATGCGGCGTACGGGCGAGGTGTTCGCCGCTAGCCTCGGCGGCGTGCTCTGGATCCTCGCGGCCGCCGCGTACGGCGGACTCGTCGGCGTACTGCTCCCCCGGGCCGCGTACCGGCTGTCCGTCGAGCCGGAGGACGGGTGGCGGGACAGGTGCCCGGACGGCCACCCCGTCGGACGGTGGACGGGCCCGGCCCGGTGCGGGGAATGCGCCCCGCCGGGGCGGTACGGCCCGCCCACCGCTCCCGTGGCCGCCGCAACCGCGTTGCTGTGTTCGGGAGTTGCCGCGGCCACCGGCCCGCACGCCGAGCTGGCCGTGTGGCTCGTCGCCGTACCCGTCGGGCTGCTGCTCGGCCTGGTCGACGTCGCCGTGCGCAGGCTCCCCGACATGCTGACGCTGCCGCTGGCCGGCGCGGTGCTCGCCCTGCTCGGGGCGGTGCGGCTCGCGGCGGGGCCGGGCGCGGGGACCTGGCCGGGCGCCCTGCTCGGCGCGGTCGCGCTCGGCGGGTTCTACCTGCTGCTCGTGCTGGTCAACCCGGACGGCATGGGGTTCGGCGACGCCAAGCTCGCCGTGGCGATCGGCGCGGCGCTCGGCTGGTACGGCTGGGACGTGCTCCTCGCCGGCGCGTTCCTCGGCCTGCTGCTCGGGGCGGTGTACGGCGTCGGGCTGATGGTGGTGCGGCGGGCCGGGCGCAAGGAGTCGATCCCGATGGGCCCCTTCATGCTCGCCGGCGCCTACGCGGCGCTGCTCCTCGGGGCCGCCGGGGCGTGACCTGCCGCCCGCGCGCGGGCAGGATGGCCGCCATGGGACGGCAATGGCGGGACGGACAGGGCGAGTTGACGGTTCCAGGGCGGGCGGAGGGCGCACCCGCGGACATCCCGCTCGTCGTCCCGCTGGAGATCGCCGCGTCCTTCCGGGCGCGGACCCGCGGGCTCCTCGGCCGGGACGGCGTCGAGGGCGCGATCCTGCTCACCCCGGCCGCGTCCGTGCACACGTTCCGGATGCGGTTCGCCATCGATGTGGCCTACCTGGACCGGGAGTTGACGGTGCTCGCCGTCCACACCCTGCCGCCGGGCCGGCTGGGCGCGCCCCGGCTGCGGGCGCGCCACGTCCTGGAGTCGGCGGCGGGGACGATGGCGGGGTGGGGCGTGCGGCCGGGGGTGCGGCTGTACGTCACCGCCTGATCAGGCGCGTTGCTCACGCGGAGTGCGGAAGTAGTCCCCCGTCGACGTGACGGACAGCAGGACGATCGCCGGGACGGCGAGCAGGGAGAGGAACAGCCCTCCGTCGATTCCGCTGAGCAGCATCAGCGACTCGACGACGATCCACCACACCCGCGTCGTCCGCCGTGCGCGCCTGGCCCGCAGGGCGAGGACGAACGCGACGAGCGGCAGGATCACCCCGGCGAAGCGGGCTCCCGCCTCCCGGGCGTCCACGTCCAGGAAGGCGATCCCCGCCGTGAGGTCCAGCACCGCCACGCCGAACGCGACGTAGGCGAGGACGCGCGCGGCGCTCAGTGTGGCGGGCATCCGGCGCGGTCCCGCGATGTAGGCCGGGTCGTAGCCGCCGGGTCCGCCGTAGCCGGGGGGCGGGTAGGCGGGCGGGCCCGGGGCCGCGGGATGCCGCGGCGGGGTGGGGGCGGGCGGCGGGCCGTACTGCCCGACCGGCTGCTGCGGTGTCCCGTACGCCGGGTGGTCGCCGTAACCGTCGTTCGTCATGGCTCTCGTTCCCTCCGTGCACTCGTCGCCACCCAGCATCCCCGCTGCGGGCTCCGGTGGACAGCGTTCACGGCGCGGGGGTGACCGTGTAGCGCGGCGGGTCGTCGTCCGAGGGGTCCACGTGGACGTGCGCGGTGGTGCCGTCCGGGGACGCGCGCCAGTACGAGGAGGGGGCGTCGTCCGGGCCGGTGTACAGCGCCGCCGCCCCCGTCGCCGCGGCGAGGCGGCGGGCGAGCTCGGGCTCGGCGGGGACGGCCGGAACGGCGTCGTCGCGGACGAAGACGTCCAGGGACAGCGCGAGGTCGCCGCGCAGCCGGCTGTAGCCGCACAGGACGGGGGCGTCCCAGTCGCGGTGGTCGCCCGAGGGGTCCGCGTCGACGTCCGCGAGGTCCACGTCCGCCTCCGCCGCGCCGGTCGCCACGGCGAGCGCGGCGCGCAGGGCCTCCGGGGCCGCTCCGGGAGCCGCGAGCAGCAGGTCGTAGATCACTTGTACGTCCCGTCGTAGACCTGTTTCGCCTTCTCGACGACCTTAGGGTCGGAGAAGCGCGGGTTCTTGGTGATCGCGGGGACGGACGTGTCGCCGCCCGCCTTGGCGATCTCCTTGAGCGCGGCGTACTCGTTGCGGTCGAGGTTGACGATGCCGGGGCCGGAGTCGGGGTAGACCCGGCCGGTGTCCTCGACGCCGTAGGAGCGGCCGTTGATCTCGTACCGGCTCGTCTTCGTGTTGAACGTCGCCCTGCCCTCCGCGATCGCCTTGACGTCGGAGTCGATCTCGGCCTCGCGGCCCTTGAGGATGACGCTGTTCTTCGGTTTGACCTGGCCGTGCTTCGCGCCGGCGACGGTGTGGCGGGGGTGCGGGGTCTTGAGGGTCTTGCCGGCGGCCGGTCCGGTGACGTTGGGGGCGGAGGGGAACTCCTTGCAAGTGGGCGGGCGTTCGCCGAGGACGGCCGGGGGCCGGGTCCCGCCGCCGAGGCGGACGCGGCCGCCGGTCATGGGGGCGGGACAGGCGACGGACAGGTCGTCGTCCGGGCGGCGGGGCTTGACGGGGGCGTTCGGGTCGTAGCGCTCGCCGGCCCTGTCCAGCGCGCGTTCCGCGTCGGCGACCCGCTTGCGGTTCTTCACCAGGCCGGTGAGGCCGTCGTAGAGCTCGCCGCCGTGCTTCCTGAGCTCGGCGACCAGGGCGGCGGCCTGCTTCCACTTCCACGGGGCGCCGTACTTCGCGGCGAGCTTGCCGACCGCGCCGCCGATGAGGCTGGAGAGGACGTTGATGAGCGTCTCGGTGCAGGCCGAGGTGTCGCCCTCGGTGATGCACGCGACGGCGTCGGTGATGCCGAGTTCGTCGGCGAGGAGCTTGGCGAGGGCGAGGGCGGCCTCGCGGGCCTTCTCGTTGTCGGAGGCGTAGGCGGCCTGGGCGGCGGCGAGTTCGCGTTGTGCGGCTTCGTAGGCGGCGCGGTCGGGGTCGGGGGTGTCGCGGGCGGTCGCGTCGGGGCCGGTCGGGGGGTCGGCGGCCTCAGGGTCGGTCGCGCCCGGGCCGCCGGTGCCGCCGCTCGCGCCGTCGCCCTGGTGCGCGTCCCCGTTGCCCCGCGCGGCCGCGGGTTCGCCGCCCGCGCCGCAGCCGTCGATGCCGAGGACCTGGCACACGGCCGTGGCGAACCTGTCCGCCATCGGGGCGCCGATCCCGGTCAGCAGCAGTCCGCCGACGATCGCCGCGACCACCAGCGTGATCCCGACGTACTCGACCGCCCCCTGCCCGCGGTCCCCCCGGGTCCGCCTGCGCAGGCCGAGCAGCCGGGCCCCGGTCCGGGGGCGGCGGGGCGTGTGCGGGGCGGAGGCTCGGGCGGCCTCTCGTGAGGGACGCGGCATGCGCGGGACGCTAACGGCCGTGCGGCCAGGGCGTCTTGGGCCCGAGGGCCCACAGGCGCGCCGGCTCAGCCCGCCCGCCGCAGCTTCTCCGCCTGGGCGGCCGACGCGCCCTCGGGGACGGCGGACCTCGCCGGTTCGGTGAGGTTCATGCCGTAGAGGACGGCGACCGTCGTGCCGTTGCGGACGACCTCGAAGACCATCGGGTACGCGTCGCCCTCCAGGTCGCCGGTGAGGCGCAGGGCGATCGCCTGGTCACCGGCGCGGGGTGCGGGGAGCCGCTCGGCGGCGGTGTACGCGGACGGGCCGGCGGGTGCGGTGGTGGTGAAGCCCTTCGCGCACTCCCCCAGCGCCTTGTCGATCCGCCCGAGCACCGTCGCCGCCGCGTCCGGCGCGTACGCGGCCAGGTAGACGGTGACGACCTCGCCGCCCGCGTTGTCGCCGGCCGGGGCGAGCTGCCGGTAGACGAGGGTGCGGGGCTTCGGCGTGGGGACGCCGCTGAGCAGCGCGGCGAGGGGTTCGCACGCCGGTTCGTCGGCCCGCTCCTCGCCCGCGCCGTCGGCGAGGTCGGGGTCCGGCGGGGCGACGGTCCATCCGTCGACGTCACCGGTGGCGAGCGCTGCGGCGTCGAGCTGGGCGCGGGTGAGGGGGCGGCCGGTGGGGGCGGATGCGGAGGGGGACGGCGCGGCGGGGGCGGATGCGGAGGGGGTCGGCGCGGCGGGGGCGGCGACCGACCCCGACGGCTGGGCCCGCGCCGAAGCCGAAGCCGACGCCGTAGCCGTGGCCGTGGCCGTGGCCCGCCCGTCTGCGGCACCGTCGCCCTCTCCCCCGCCGCACCCCGTCGCGACCGCCGCCACCACGGCGCACGCCGCCGCGATCCGACCCTGATGGCGCTGCATGTGTCTCCCCGGTCCCTACGGCCGCCGCACGGAACGGCGCGGGCCGGCCGAGGGTACGGCCCGCACCCCACCGCCCACATGGGCCCCAGGGCCCAACTCGCTGACGGGGAACGCCCATCCGGAGCGGTCGGGTCAGCGGGAGCGGCGGCGCTGGACGGCGATGAACACGCGGGCGAAGAGGAAGCCGAGCACGTTCACGGCGATCAGGGCCGCGGCGATGGAGAGGGCGAGTTCCACAGGTGCCTCCGTTGCGGTACGGGGCCCGGGGCGGCCGTCGCGGGGCCGGGAGCCGGGTGACGCATCCCTGGATTATGGCCGCGCGGGCCCCCCTTCGTCGCGGGCTACAGCACGCGCAGCGCCTCCCTGTCGTCGCGTTCGCGGCGGGCGAGGGCGTGGAGGACGGCCTGGTCGCCGTGGCGGTCGCGGGCGGCGGAGAAGAGGGTGGTGACGGCGACGGCGAGGCAGGGGGTGGGGACGCGGGGCGGGAGGTCGGCGCTGAGGGCGAGGTCTTCGAGGTGGACGGCGAGTTCGACGCAGCGGGTCTTCAGGTACTCGTCGAGGAGCATCTCCTCGCCGGGGCGGTGCGCGATGGCCACGCGGCGGTCGGCCGGCTCGGCGGGGAGTCGCGTGACGAGGCGGGCGTGGGCGTCGCGCGCGTCGCGGGCCACGACCGACGGGCCGGCCGCCGCGGTCTCCTCGCCGCGGGCGCGGACGCCGACGTTCAGGTCGGAGTCGGGCCGGGTGGTGCCGGCGAGGCGGCCGTAGTACCGGCCCGCCGGGACGGTCTCGCCGTGCCCCACCTCGCCGTCGAGGAACCACTCGACCTGCAGCACGCTGCGGGCGAGGTGGCCGGCGAGGCCGCCGACCGTCATGCCGTCGAGGACGGACGCCGTGTCCCAGCGGGCCGCGACCTGCTCCGTCGCCAGCAGGTGCACGGCCGCGTCGGCGGCCTCCAGGTAGGTCGTGCGGATGTCGTCGGTCATACGGTGATCATGGCAGCGGCGTTCAGCATACGGAACGGGCGTCTCACCGCACGGTCGTCAGCCGCAGCTGCCCGGCAGGTACGTGAAGCCGTCCAGGGAGAGCACGTTGGAGCCGAGCGCGGCGTTGTAGCCGACGGACCAGGTGGAGCGGACGGGGGCGGTGCCGCCGTTCAGATGGAACGTCATGACCTGGCCCGTGGTGACCACGTAGCCCGAGAGGCCGCCCGCGCGGTTCTGCGCGGCGAAGGTGGCGTCGGGTGCGAACGCGTACGTCCAGTGGCCGTTCGGGTCGTCGTTCCGGCCGCCGCACCAGACGCCGACGACGTTCGACGGGACGGAGCCCTGGGCGGGGGGACGGTCGTCCCCGGACGGGGCACCGCTGGTCCCGCTGGTGCCGGTGGACCCGCCGCTGGTGCCGGTCGTTCCGCCGGTGCCGCCGGTCCCGCCGACGGAGCTGCCGCCCGAGCTGCCGTAGCCGCCGGATCCGCTGTCGCAGGCGCCGGTGCACAGGAGTGCGATGGCGAGTGACGCGCCGGCCAGGAATCGGGATGTCGAGACGCGCATGGCGGCCCCCCTCGCCGAGAGGGCCGCGCCGCGCGCCCCTCGCCACGGGACTCCGCACCCCGCGGAGCCCGTACTCCCCCACGGTAGGAAGCCCCGCGCCCGGCGGTCCGACGAACCCGCTCCGCATCGTTCCGCTGACGTAGGCGGGGGTGGGCGGCGGTGACGAGCGGACGTCAACCCGCCCCGCCGGAGAGCCAGTGCGCCGCTCCGCGGCGAACCCCCGCCGCTGCGCGGCGGGCTTGCCCACCCACGTCCGCCCATGGCAGTCACCTGAGAAGGCGCCGTACAAGGGGCGGACGTGGGTTGCGGAAAAAGGGTGCGCGCAGGGGGTCCTCAGAAGCCGTCGCAGGAGGCGGTCGCGTACGGGCCGGAGGCGGTGGCGGTCTTGGGGTCCTCGCCCTTGACGGTGGCGGTGCAGGTGACGGTGCCGCCGGAGGCTCCGGTGGAGACGGTGAGGCTGCCGCCCTCGAAGACGTTGTCGGTCGTCTGCGTCTTGGTCCACGGGAGCTTCGCGTCGCGTTCGGTGCTGGACGACATGTTGTCGTCCTCCCAGACCGTGTAGTCGATCGTGACGTCGCGCGCGTCGCCCGTGACCTTGTACGTGACGGTGACGTCCTTGTTGATCTCGTCGGAGACGGAGTTCACGAAGAGTCCGGTGACCGCCGCGCACCCGCCGATGAAGAGGAGGATGCAGGCCAGGAGGACCCAGGGCCACTTCTTCCGCTTCTTCTTCTCCGGCGGCGGCTGGCCGGGGTGGTAACCGCCGGGCGGTGGGCCCTGGTAGGGGCCGCCGCCGCCCGGTGGGGGCGGGGCCTGGTACGGGCCTCCGCCCGGTGGGGGCGCGCCCCACTGCGGGGTCGTACCGCCCGGTGGCGGGGGCTGCTGTCCGTGTGCGCCCTGGGGTGGGACATGCGGCGGCTCTGTACTCATCACGCCGGCCTCTCGAGGGAACCCCCCGTCCCCTCCATCGTCCCGCCGCCGCCCCGCGGTCGCCACTCACCAGCCGGCGGTCGTCACGTGGGGGAGGTGGGCCCAGGTGCGGGTGCCGGGGGTCGGGGGTCGGGCGGGGGCGTGGCCCCAGGTCCCGGCGCAGGCGGTGACGAGGGTGGCGAGGAGGTGGAGGGCGCGGTCGCGGCGGGTGTCGCAGGCCGCGGCGAGGCGGGGGTGGGTGGGGCGGGGGGCGTGGTCGTACGAGGTGAGGCGGAGGGTGGAGTCGCGGTAGCGGAGGGAGAGGTAGACGGCCTCCCCCGGGGCCAACAGGCAAGCGGCCGAGACGAGTTCGGCGGTCACCTGAACGGCGGCGGAGGCGAGGTCGTCCAACCCGTGCGCGTGCAGGGCGGAACGCACCGCGGCGCGGGCGATCGCCCCGACATGGGGTTCGCCCGGCAGCGTGAGGCTGCACATGAGGGTGTCGGGATGCGGAGGGTGCGCCGACCCGGTGGGCGGCGCGTGCACGACGAACAAGGCGGGCTCCCTGTGGAGGCGCGGTGAGGGTACGCGTCGGCGGCCCGTACGGCAGCAGTGGCCTGTCTCCCTGGGCGCGGGCCCGGCCCCTCTCCAGGGAGAGAGCGTGCGGGCAGGCTCGCGCGATGCGCTTCAACTTCCGTGAGTAGCGGACGCGTTACTAAATGTAGCGCACGTGGAGGCAAAAATTATCTCCTTGCGGAAAGGGGCCTGCCCGACCCGATGCGGACGGGTGTGCGCCGAACCGGCAGACTGGCCGCAACGGGACTCCGGAAGGATCGGCATGGCAGTGCGTACGGCCCCCACCGAACGGCAGATGCGGCTGGGTGCCGAGCTGCGGAGGATGCGCACGGCGGCCGGCGTCACGGCGGAGCACGCGGCGCGACTGCTCGCGATCGATCGCGGCCGGTTGTCCAACATCGAGAACGGGTTGCGGCCCATCAGCCCGGAGCGCGTACACACGCTGGCGGAGGCGTGCGGCTGCGACCACGCGGCGTACGTGGACGCACTGGCCGAGATGGCAGCGCCCGGGCGAGCCGGATGGTGGGAGGGCGATCGCGGCAAACTGCCTCATGGGCTGCTGGATATCGCGGAGTTGGAGGCGCACAGCGCTCGCCTCCGTGCGGCCTTCACCATTCACGTTCCCGGCTTGCTCCAGACCCCTGAGCACGCTCTCGCCGTCTTCCGCATGGTGACCCCTGCCCTGCAGCCCGCGGACGTGGCCCGTCGTCTCGCTCACCGCGTCGCGCGGCAGGAGATTCTGGATCGGCCCGATCCGCCCGATCTCGTCGCGATCGTGCACGAGGCGGCGCTGCGTATGCAGTTCGGCGGCGCCGCTGTGGCGCGCGCGCAGCTTGAGCACCTCGTCGAGCAGTCCGAGCGCGACAACGTCACGCTCCTCGCCATCCCCTTCACCGCGGGCGGCATTCCCGGGGCGGGGCTGACGTTCGTCTATGCCGAGGGCCCCGTGCCGGAACTGGACACCGTGCAGGTCGACACTACGCACGGCCCGGAATTCGTCTACGCCGAGACCCAGTTGGCGAAGTACCGTGCTCATCTGGACCTGATGGAGGAGCTGGCGCTGTCCTCCGAGAGGTCACGCGACTTCATCCACGCCATCTCACGCCAGATCTGAGGAGCCCGCTCATGCCTGACATCACGTGGGAAGAACCGTTCTGCGGCGACGGCAACAGTTGCTTCCGGCTCGGCACCGACGCCGAGGGAAACGCCTACATCGCCCTCGACGGCCGCGAGGACGACTACCTCACCGACACCCGCGACGCCCTGGCGCAGATGATCCGCGACATCAAGGCCGGCAAGGCCGACCACCTGCTGTAGGCGCGGGAAGTCAACCGTGCACGGCCAGCTCGTTCAGGGTCTCCGCGGCCGCGATGTCGGCGACACCGACGCGTGCAGGAGGGAGCCGACCTGCTCCGCGGTCAGGGAGGCGTAGTCGTACGTCGCGAGGTCGCACAGTACGGCACACGCCCCACCCCGGCGCGCGGACGTCCTCGCAGACCGCGCCTCCGCGTCGACGCGGGCGATCACGTCGAGGGCGTCGTCGTGGGCCCTGAAGGCCGGGTCGCGCACGACGGAAACACAGACGGTGTCGCCGGGCCGAGCCTCCCGGACCCGTGTCCAGACCTGCGCGGCCAGGCGGACCGACTCCGGGTGCGTGCAGTCGCCGTCGTACCCTCCTGCGTCAGCGCCGAGGTGTCCTCGCCGCCCACGTCCGGCGAGGTGAGGCCCTCGGGCGTCCCGAACGCGGTGGACACGCTCGCCGCCCGTTCCGCCGGTCGCGTCCCGCCGTCTCGGTCCGAGACCGCCATCGCGACCACCACCGCGCAGGCGACGATCGCCGCCGCGTCGGCCGCGGTCCGCCACCGGGCTTCCCTGGCCGGGCAAGGGCGGGGCGCCGATGGATATCGCCCCGGGGAGGCTCATGCGGCGGCGCGCTGTTCGTGGCACAGGCCCTTCTACGGGGCCCGTCCGTGGTCGTGCCGTCGCCCCCGCCCTGCCCGCGGCCCCCGCGCTGCCGCCGCGCGCGACCGGGGGCCGCATCCCGGGCGCCCTGCCGAGCGGTCGGGGCGGCTCGGCAGGGGGCGGCGCCCCGGGGAGCCCTCGCCGGGACGTCCTCGATGCCCGCTCAGGACCGAGCGCGGTCATACTGCGCACATGACCTACACGACCCGCGACTGGTGGCAGGGGCTCGCCCTGGTCGTCGTCGTGACCGCCGCCTGCACCGTCGCCCTGTCGGCGCTGCTCGCGGCTCTTGCCGACGGGCGGACGCACAGCATCCCCGAGCTGCTCGTCCTGGTTCCCAGTCTGATGGTCGGCCTCGCGGCCGGGCGGGCGCACCGGAGGCGGCGGGAGGCGGCGTAGCCGCGCCGTGGAGACCGCGTACGTCGTCGGCGTGGCGTTCGGCCAGCGTGGTCGTTCGGCCGGCAGCCGGGTGGGCGCACCGGAGCCGGCGGGAGGCGGCGTAGCCGCGCCGTGGAGACCGCGTACGTCGTCGGCGTGGCGTTCGGCCGGCGTGGTCGTTCGGCCGGCAGCCGGGTGGGCGCACCGGAGGCGGCGGGAGGCGGCGTAGCCGCGCCGTGGAGACCGCGTACGTCGTCGGCATGGCGTTCACCCGGCGTGGTCGTTCGGCCGGCAGCCGGGTGGGCGCACCGGCGGCGGTCGGCGGGGTGGGGGGTCGCGGCGGGGCCGGCGACTGCCCGCACCGTGCGCGGAAACGCCCGTTCGAGGTTCGGGCGGCCTTTCGCGTGGCGCCCCCGCCCCGATAGCCTGCCCGCGGCCGTACCCCGGGCCGCTCCGTACCCGCGCGATCGCGCCGGGGAGGCTCCCGTCGTGCGCGTACCGGCGCGACGCGACGCGCCGTGGCCCGCCCGTACCAGGGTCGGGTCGGCGCGAGTCCGCACGCGCCCGCGCGGTGACGGAGGCCGCGCCCGTACGCCCGACCCCGTGCACCCCCCGCACCGCATCACGTACGCCGATCACCGACGTCAGATTGCGAGTTCCGATGCTGTCCGAGCAGGCCGTACCCGTCGTCCGTGCCACGCTGCCCGCCGTGGGGGGTGCGATCGGGGAAATCACCGAGCGGTTCTACGCGCGGCTCTTCGAGGCGCACCCGGTGCTGCTACGGGACGTGTTCAACCGGGGCAACCAGGCGACCGGCGACCAGCCGAAGGCGCTCGCGGCGTCGGTGGCGACGTTCGCCGTCGCGCTCCTGGAGCACCCCGACACCCGCCCGGACGTGATGCTCGCGCGGATCGCGAACAAGCACGCGTCGCTGGGGGTGACCGCCGAGCAGTACAAGGTCGTGCACGAGCACCTGTTCGCGGCGATCGTCGAGGTGCTCGGCGACGCCGTCACGCCGGAGGTCGCGCAGGCGTGGGACGAGGTGTACTGGCTGATGGCGAACGCGCTGATCGCGCTGGAGGCGCGGCTCTACGCGGAGGCGGGGGTCGAGAGCGGGGACGTGTGGCGGAGCGTGCGGGTCGCCGCGCGGCGGGAGGAGACGCCGGACGCCGTGTCGCTGACGCTCACCGCCGCGGACGGGGCGCCGCTGCCGGCGTCCCGGCCGGGGCAGTACGTGAGCGTGCGCGTCCAACTGCCGGACGGGGCACGACAGATACGCCAGTACAGCCTGTCGTCCGCGCCGGGCCGGCCCGAGTGGCGGATCACCGTCAAGAGGGCGGTGGGGGACCCGGCCGGCGAGGTCTCCCACCACCTGCACGCGCACGCGGCGGCCGGGGACGTGCTCGAAGTGTCCGCACCCTTCGGCTCGTTGGTCCTGCCCGCGGGCGACGGGCCGCTGCTGCTCGCGTCGGCGGGGATCGGCGGCACACCGCTGCTGGCGATGCTGGACCACCTCGCGGCGACCGGCTCGGACCGCACGGTCGTCGTCGTGCACGCCGACCGGACGCCGGCGGCGCACGCGCACGCCGATGAACTCCGTTCGCTCGTAGACCGGTTGCCCGGCGGCAGCCTGCACCTCTGGTACGAGGAGCCGGGCGACTCCGGTGCGCGGGCGGGCCACACGGACGTCTCCGCGCTCGACCTGCCGGCCGGCGCCACCGCGTACCTCTCCGGCCCGCTCCCCTTCCTCCGCGCGGTCCGCGGCGACCTGATCGCCGCGGGCGTCCCGGCCGCGGACGTCCACTACGAGTTCTTCGGCCCCGACGTCTGGCTGGGCCGCGCGGCCTGACCCCGTGGGGGCCCTGACAGCGGGCCGGGGCGCCCCCTCGCCGCGAGGGCGACGGGGCGCCGACCGCGCGTCCGCGACGGATCCCGTCAGTACCCCTCTCCTACCGCCTCGCCCATCGCGAGGCCCCAGACGCCGTCCGTGCGGAACGCGCTGACCTGCTGGGACGTGCCGTCGGGGAAGGTGAGGTGGATGCCGGCGAGATAGGGGACGTCGGAGGAGACCTCGGCCGTGATCCCGCCCGCGGCGGGTTCGCCGTACGCGGCGATCCACTTCCGGGCCTCGGCCTCCTGCCCGCGGTAGCGCGGATCGCCCAGCTCGGCGAGGTCGGCGGCGTCCCCGCGCGCCAGCCGCTGGACGTACGCCTCGACGAGCGGCGCCAGCTCCTCGGCCGTCTCGGCCTCGTCCGCGTACGCGGTGGACGCGGGGCGGACGTCTACCCGGACGGCGGGTGCGGCGTACACCTCGTACGGGGTCGGGTCCGGGGGCCACAGCGCCCACCCGAGCGCCCCCGCGGCGAGCACGGCGGCGCACACGGCGGCGCGCCTCACCGGTCACGCACCGCGGCGAGGTGGCGGACCTGGCGGCGGGCGAGGATCGCGTCGACGGGCGCGAGCACGCGGTCCCAGGCGGCGTCGTCCGGCGCGTGCTCGTACGCGCGGGCGGCGGCCACCGCGGCGTCGTACAGCGCCCGGTCCTGCGGCGGCGCGATCTCGCGCTCGCGCCGGAACCAGTGGATCAGCCACGGGACGTCCCGCCGCCACTGCGGGTTCGCCAGCGAGCGCACGCGGAGGTAGCCGAGCTCGTCCCACATCCGTCGGCCGTGCCACTTGCGGGAGTCGGCCGGCGGCAGGCCGGGCGGTATCGGTCGCATGCGGGCATGGTGCCGGATCGACGGCCGCCGTGACCAGCACTTTCGCGGCCGCGGGCGGGTCAGCACTGCCAGAGGAAGGCGGCCTCGGCGCACGGATGGCACCGGAAGACGTAGGCGCGGCCGCTGCCGAAGTTCGCCGCGGTGGCGTGGTCCGCGCCCTCCTCGAGCTGCGCGGTGAAGGTCATCGGCTCGGTGCAGGCGGGGCAGGCGGGGGTCTCGTCGTTCTGGATCCAGTCGGGGTCGCCGGCGAGGCGGCCGAGGACGGTGGCGGGAGCGGGTTCGCCGTCCGGGTGCGGGTGCAGGGCGGTCACCGCGCCGAGCTGCGTCTCCCCGTCGGCGGGGACGGCGGCGGGCGCGAGCAGGCCGTCGAAGACGTACGCCCGGTTCGCGCCCGACGCCGGGTCCCAGTCGTCGCACATCCCCGGGTCGTTCTGACAGAAGAACACCGCGACGACGCACGAATCCAGCGGCAGGTGCACCAGGAACTGCTGGTTTCCGCCGCACTCCGCGCACACCGGCCACACGAACCCGTCCGGCACGAGCGGCACCCCGCCCGTGCGCATCCCGACCGTGTCGGCGGGGGCGGGGCCGCCGTCGATCAGCAACATGCCGGTCAGCATAGGCGGGGCGCCTGGCCGCTCACGGGCGAGGTCCGCACCCTCGGCGCGCTCTCGCTCCTCGCGGAGGTCCCGCGCGACGCCCTGCGCGCCGACGCCGACGTCCGGGCGGTCGCCCGCCTCGCCGCGGACGAGCCCGCCGCGTACTGCGCGCACAGAACCGTCCGCCGCGCCGCGGCCGAGCTCCACCTGCACCACCGCAGCGTCGCCCGCCGCGTCGGGCGCATCGGGCGCGCCCTCGCAATCGGGCCGTCCGCCCCGACGGGGCTGGCCCGGGGAAGCCGACGGTGGCGGGGCGGCGGCTGAGCGGGGACGCATCAGGGGGTTGACCTGCGAGCACGCGACATTGCTACTCGCACTGCTACTTTCGGTGTATGGACGCTGCAGCACAGTACGAGTCAGGTGACACCCGCTCGCAGAAGGTCAGCGTGTCCATGCCCGCCGACCGCATCGCAGCGGTGAAGGCGCGTGTGGGTGCGCGGGGGTTCTCCGCCTACATCAGCGCGGCGGTGGAACGGCAGATACAGCGTGACCTGATCGACGAACTGCTGGCGCGGAACGAGGCGGAGGCCGCTCCGATCACCCAGGAGATGCACGATCAGGCGGCCGCCTCGATCCGAGCGGCCATGGCGCGGGCGGCGGGCGATGACCGACCGGAACCCGTCAGCCGCGAGGACCTCACCATTGACGAGCCCGACGAAGATGCGGGCGTCGCGCACGACCAAGGGGGGAATCGGAAGCGTGGCACGAGCGCAAAGCAGGCTGAACAGCGGGATCCTCCTCCTCGACAGTGAAGGGCTGGCCAAGGCCGTCCGTGCGGACGCTGCGGTCACCGCGTACATCAGGGCCGCCCAGCAGGCGGACATGGTGATCGGCGTGAGCATCCTGACGCTGCTCGAGGCGTACCACTCCGGTGTCCGGATGGAACGCTTCCGCTGGACGACATCACGACTCGAGGTGGTTCCGGTCAGCGAGGCGATCGGTTGGAAAGCGATGCAGTTACTCAAGGACGCCGGACTGCACGGCCACAAGTACGCGATCGACTCCGTGGTCGCGGCGACGGCGCTGAGCTTCGCCGGTGCGCGGATCATCATGACGTCGGACATCGACGACATACAGCGCCTCTGCGACCGGAGTGTGGAGCTCGCGAAGGTCTGACCGCGGGAGGTACAGGCGGCCGGGCGCGCGGGAACGGCTCGCGCCGAGGGGGCGCGAGCCGTTCGGGGGGTGCGGGTCAGGACTCGGTGCGGGCGAAGGAGATCTCGACGCGGCGGTTCTTCTTGCGGCCCTCCTCGGTGCTGTTGTCGGCGATGGGGTAGTCCTCGCCGTAGCCGCGGACCTCGTAGGTGATGCCGGAGTCGGTCAACTCCCCCTGCAGGACGCCTTGGACGGCCTCGGCGCGCTGCTTGGAGAGCACGTCGCCGTGGGCGGACGAGCCGAGGTCGTCGGTGAAGCCGAAGACGCGGACGGTCGGGGAGTTCTGCTGCTTCTCGATCTCGTCGGCGATCAGGCCGATGCGGGCCTTCGCCTGCGCGCTGAGCTTCGCGCTGTCCTTGCCGAACAGGACCTCCGACTGGAGCGAGAACAGGATGTCCTCGTTCGTGTCCTCGCGGCGCTCCTCGCCGCCGAGGTCCTCGACGACCGTCTTGATGTCCAGCACCTTCGACGGCGCGAGCGTCGCGCCGTCCGCGAGCTTCAGGCCCGGGGCGTCCGGGTCGACCTCGACGGGGGCGGAGGCGGTGGGCGACGGGTACGGGGAGTCCCCGTCGTCCGCGGTGGCCTGCGGTGCGGCGAGGGTCCATGCGGTGAACGCGAGGGTTGTCGCGATGGCGGTCGTCGTCGCGCGAGCGCGGGCGTTCTGGGCGCGGGTCGGTGGTCGCGAGTTCCCTCTCGCGTGGGGGGTGCGCATCAGGAGAGCTCGATGGGGGCGTTGGGGAAGCCGGGGAACTGGAGGTCGACGGAGGCGGTGCCTTCGGGTGGGGCGGGGAACTGGGCGAAGAAGGGGAGGGATTCGCCGGCCTGAATTGACGGCTTGAAACTTGTCGTCGTCAGAGGCCGATTATCCGTGTCACGCAGCACGTAGTAGCGTTTCTTTCCAACGGAATCAACCAGCGTCATTCCCGCGACTGAGCGACCTTGGTTGACCACTTCGCGCTCCTCCCCGGACCACTGGACAGGGGTGGTGTAGCGCTTCCCGGAAGTATTCTTGAATTCTCCGGACACCGTGAGAAAGCCGCCGTTGTCACGCTTGGCCTCATACACGATCATCTCTATGCCGCCCTCGCCTTTGAGCCTGGCGATGGTCTGGCTGGTGTTCGGGTACGTCTTCCCATCGTCTGCAGGCTTCTCGTCAGCGTCGCGCGTCGCAGTCGCGGACTGCTGCGGTTGCGCCGGATCATCCTCACCGCCGCAGGCGGCCAAGGAGAAGGTCAGACTCGCCACCAGCAGGGAGGTTGCGCTCACCCGCCGGATGGCCCTGGGAGTCCTCGTGGTCTTCACTGCGGTTCCTTTGCGTTCGGTCGAGGGTCAGGCTTCGTCAAGGCGGACAGCGAACAGATCGGCCATGTCAGGCAGAAGATCAAGGTTCTCGGGATCGATGGGCACTTCCTCACCCTCACAGAGGAGGCTGCCCGGCGAAGGCACCTCCTCGCCATCCGGAGGCGGCTCCCCTCCTGGGTCCCCCTCCGTCGGCTCATCGGCCTTCTCGAAGGTGCACCGTGGTTCGACGACGGCCGTGGCAGTCGCCTTCGCAGCCATACCTTCCGTGCCAGGAATAACGCTGGCACCCACTGGCTGCAAGGCGTCGACCACTACCGTCGTGCCCCAACGCCCCCCGCCCGCGCCCCCACATGGCCCGAGGGCCGCATCGTTCACGGCCGCGAATGCCGCTGCCGCTCCGCAGCCGTCATCCACGGCGGGCACGACACCGTTGAAGATGTCCTCCAGGTACTCTGGATCGAGAATGTTGAGCAGCAGCTCATCTTCAAACTGATCCCTGGAATCTTGTGCGCCAGCGAGCGCGGCAGCATCCGCCGCCGACTGCGTTCCGTTCCGATTCAGATCAGCTTTCCCAAAGGCGAAAAAGACCAGCCCAAGAAAGAGCAGGCCAGCCACCGCAGTGATGTACAGCGGAGCGGCCTGCCCTGAATCACAGCGGACTCGGTGAACTATCCAGCGTCGAGGACTTCCTGAATCCGATCGGTGAAGGCATTGGCGATATCGGCGCCCACGTCGGTGTTGATCAGCGCCAGCACGATGATCACCACCAGGATGGTGATGCCGACGTACTCGATCGCTCCCTGTCCCGCGTCCCGACGCTTCCTCAGCGCGTCCACCCGCGTGTTCGCCCAGTGGCCGACGTAGACCTTGGCCGAGGTCGCGGCCCGCTGTCCCGCACTCTTCATCGTCATGGAGGGGAAGGTAGGGCCGAGCGCGGAGGGGGCGCATGGGCCCAGGGGCCCAACTGCGGGCCCATACGCGGAGTTGGGGCCGCCTACGCAAGGTGACCACCCCGCACACGGCCGCGGTCCGTGCCGAGCCATCGCGCGATCGCCTCCGCGCGGGACCCCGCGTCGAGCTTGGTGAAGATGCGGTTGATGTGGTTCTTGACCGTCTTCTCGCTGATGAAGCACGCCGCGGCGATCTGGTGGTTGGCCAGGCCGGAGACGATCAGGTCCATGATCTCCACCTCCCGTCGGCTCAACCCACCGGTTCCAGGAGACGACTGTCTCACAGCCCCTTGCGAAAGCGAAGGGATGGTGACCGAATCGAAATGAGCGTGCGACCGCTCAACATCGCTTCTTAGGCCAGGTGTTGTCGGCGCGCAAGTGCAGTTTGCGCCGCAGTGCTGTGCAGATGCAGACGGATCGCGAACGAGGGTGAGGAGGGCGTCCGCCGCGGTGGGCGTGAGGTGCGCGCGGCCGTCGTGGACGGCGCGGACCGCGGTGACGAGTTCGTCCGCGGTGAACTCGCCGTGGACGAGGTAGCCGCGGGCCCCCCGGCGGAGGGCCTCGCGGATGGTCTCGGTCTCGCGGCTGTAGGTCAGCATCAGGACGGGGGCGAGGGGGGTGAGGTGCGGGAGGGCGGCTATGCCGTCGCCGTCGGGCATGTTGACGTCGAGGAGGATCACGTCAGGGCGGGTGCGGATCGCCGCGGCGTGCGCCTCGCGGCCGTTGGTGGCCTGCGCGACGACGGTGAGGTCGTCGCGGCCGGTCAGCAGGGCGGTGAGGCCGGCGCGGACGACGGGGTTGTCGTCGGCGATCAGCGTCGACAGGGGGCGGGTCCTGGTCATGCCGGGCATGGGTCCTCCATGGGGACGGTGAGGCGGATCTCGGCTCCGGGTGGGCGGATGTCGAGGGTGGCGTTCAGTCGGGCGGCGCGTTCGGTGATGCCGAGGAGGCCGTAGTGGCCTCTCCTGCGGAGGGCGTCGGCCGGGAGGCCCCTTCCGTTGTCGCGGAACGTGACGTGGAGGTGGTCCGGCCTTACGGCGACGGTGACGGTGATCGCCGTCGCGCCGGCGTGGCGGTGGGTGTTGTCCCAGGCCTCGTTCGCGATCGCGAGGAGGGTGGTGGTGAGGTCGTCCCCGGCCGGGGTGCGGTGCGCGGTGGTGGGGGGCGCGGTGAAGGGGTCGGCCCCCGGGGCGCGGCGTTCCGGCCTTCGGCCGGTTGTTGCGCCCCCACCCGCCCCTTCCCCAAGTCCCTCCGGGCGGCGGGGGGGCGTGCCGCCCCGCAAACCCCCCTGCTCGCGGCTCCGCCGCGGATACCGGGCTTCGCCCGGCGGCCTCAACTTCCCCCAAGGTCTCGGCTTCGCTCGAGCAGGGGGTACCCCCTCGCCGGGCTGGAGTTCTTCTGCCTCAGCCGCCGGATGAGAGGACTGCGGCTGCACCGCGCCCGGACGGGGCGATGAGCAACCGCCGCAGCCCCCCTCGCACGTCACCACGTCCACCCGCACCGGCAACCCCGTGCGCGCCGTGAACGTCGTCGCCGCCGCGCGGAGGGCGGTCGGGAGGTCGGAGGGGGGTGCGGGGGTGCGGAGGTCGTCCAGCAGCAGGCGGGACTCGGCCGCGGCCTGGCGGGCGGAGGAGGCGACGAGGTCGGCGGTGGTGCGGAGGGTGGGGTCGGAGCGCGTCGCGGTGTGGGCGAGGGCGTCCGCGGCGAGGGCGAGGCCGTGGAGGGTCTTGGCGACGGAGTCGTGCATCTCGCGGGCCATGCGGGCGCGTTCGTCGGCGACGGCGAGGCGGGCGTGGGCCTCGTTGAGGGCCTGGGAGGCGGTGGTGAGGCGGAGGAGGAGGCGGCGGAGGGAGGTGCCGGCGGCGGCGGCGATGGCGCAGAGGCCGGCGACGAGGAGGGGGGTGGAGTCGGGGCCGCTGGAGTGGGCGGCGTAGGCGGCGGCGATGAGGAGGATCTGCAGGACGGCGTAGAAGGCGGCGCCGCGGGGGCCGTAGACGAGGCCGGCGAGGAGGGGGGTGCAGATGGAGACGTAGGCGAGGGTGGAGTTCGGGGAGGCGGCGAAGAGGAGGAGGGCGCCGAACAGCATGTCCATGCCGAGGAGGGCGGGGTGGCGGAGGAGGACGGGGCCGAAGCGGTCCCAGTCGCGCAGGAGGGCGTAGCTGACCATCACCGTGACGAGGACGGCGGCGCCGGTGAGCCAGGCGGTGGGGCGGTCGCGGGTGGCGGTGAGGGCGAAGGGGGTGGCGAGGGTGGTCATGGAGAGGCGGAAGCCGAAGAGGAGGCGGCACGCGGCGCTCAGGGCGTTCGCCTGGAGTTGGATGTCCACTGCGTGGGGCTCCTCTCTGGTCGTCGGGCCCCCGACGGGGGCGGCTTCGCGGCGTGCGCCGCGGGTACACGGCCTGCGGCCGCGCGGCCTCAGGCGCCGGCCGGGCTGTAGGGACCGACTGGGGTGCGGGCGGGTGGGGAGCGGTTGCCCGGCGCCGGGGTCCCGTGCCCACCCGTCCCGCCCTGCGGGACGATTGCCCACGGGCGGAACAGCGAGGCGCTGCTGCGGGCTACGAGCCGAAGAGGTCGGTGAAGTTCACCTCCGCCGCGTAGTAGAAGCCGACGCCGATGAGGATGAGCGTGGCGGGGAGCATGAAGCTGGTGACGATGAGGGTCGCTTTGGGGACGGCCTTGGAGGCCTTGCGGCGGGCGTTCTGGGCGTCGGTGCGGCGCATGTCGGTGGCGATCTGGATGAGGGTGTCGACGATGGGGGCGCCGAGTTCCTCGCCTTGTTGGAGCGCGGAGACGAACATGGAGACCTGGTCGGAGCGGTTGCGGCGGCGGAGCTGGTCGAAGGCGTCGCGGCGGCTGACGCCCATGTCCATCTGGCGCAGGGTGATGCGGAGTTCGTCGGACCAGGGGCCCTCGTACTTCTCCGCGACGCGTTCGAGGGCCTGGCGGAAGCCGAGGCCGGCGGAGACGACGACGGCGAGGACGTCGAGGAAGTCGGGGAGGGTGCGGTCGATGTCGTCCTTGCGGCGGCTGATCGCGGACCAGATGATCACGTCGGTCCAGAGCAGGCCGTAGGCGATGACGAGGGCGGCGATCAGGAGCTGCCCGTTGAGGAGCATGGCGAGCGCGGCGAGGCCGCCGAGGCCGCCGTAGAAGGCGCGGCGGGCGGCGTAGCGGTCGACGGTGAGGCCGTAGGGGTTGCCCGCCATGTCGAGCTTGCGGCGGACCTTGTTGACGCGGACGGGGCCCATCATGCGCAGGACGGCGGGGGCGTAGCGCATGCCGATGCGGTCGATGGCGGAGCCGGTCGCGGTGGTGCGGGTGGAGCCGACCTCCAGGGCGAGGACGAGGTCGGCGGGGAGCCGGGCGTCGGCGCGGTAGAGGCGGATGCCGTACAGCACCCCGTACACCGCGAGGCCCGCGAGCAGCGGGAGGAGGAGGCCGAGGTAGGGCGTGGAGACGGACATGGACACGGTGGGGGCTCCAGGTCGGGGGCGAGCGGAGGGCTGCGGGGCGGTTGACGGGCGGAGGACGGCGGGCTGCGGGGTGGGCGGCGGGCTGCGGGTGCGGCGGTTGACGGGCGGCGGGCGGCGGACGGCGGGGTGCGGGGCGGTTGACGGGCGACGGACGGCGGGGTGCGGGGCGGTTGACGGGCGACGGACGGCGGGTCGCGGGGGCGGGCGGCGGATGGCGGGCTTCGGGGGCGGCGGTTGACGGGTAGCGGGCGGTGGACAGCGGTGCGGGCTGCGGGCGGGGACAGCGGGGTGCGGGGTGGTTGACGGGCGGCGGACGGTGGGCTGTGGGGGGGGCGGTCGACGGGCGGAGGACGGTGGTCAGATGCGGACGCGGGTCAGGCGGTTGATGAAGAAGAAGCCGAGCGCGTAGAGGCTGACGGCGACGACGACGGCGATGCGGCCGAGCGTCGAGCCCGTCATGTCGTCGAGCGCGCCGTCGCGCATGCTGTTGACGAGGATCAGGAAGCCGAGGCCGAGGACGGGGACGGCGACGGCGGTCACCTTCACCTGCGAGAGCAGGGTGGTGACCTCGCGGCGGGTCTCCTTGCGTTCCTCCAGGGTGTCGGTGAGGTTGCGGAGCGAGGTGACGATCGTGCCGCCGGCGCGGTTGGAGAGGATCAACGTTGATACGAGCACGGTCAGTTCGCGCGACGGCAGGCGGTTGTTCAGCTCGTTCAGCGCGTCGTCCAGGCTGTGGCCGACCGCCAACTGGTCACTGACGCGGCGGAGTTCCGTCCGGGCCGGATCGTCCAGCTCGTCCGCGGCCATCGAGATGGCCGTGCGCAGCGCGAGGCCGGCCTGGGTGGCGTTCGCCAGCACCCGGGTCAGTTCGGGAAGTTGGTTGATGAACGCCTCCGTGCGCTTCGTCCGCTGCCAGTCCAGGAACGCCTTCGCGCCCCAGATGCCGATCAGGGCCGCGAGGAGGCCGAAGAAGGGGGCGAACACGGAGGCGGCGACCAGCGCGAGGGCCGCCAGCGCGGCGACGACGTACACCACGTACTCCGCGGGGGTCAGCGTCAGGCCCGTCGTCGCGATCCGGTTCGCGATCCCGCGCCCGAGGCGGGTCCTGCGCAGCCGGCGGTCCAGGGGGCGGAAGCGGTGCCGGCGCAGGGTGGGGATCGGGCCGGTGCTGGTGAGGCGGTCGAGGAGGTCCTCGCGCTGGGCCTTGCCCCGGGTGTAGGCGTGGAGGCCCAGGACGCCGAGGGTGCAGGCGAGGAGGGTGCCGGCGAGGACGGCGGTGGCGAGGTTCACGGGGTCCTTCCTTTCTCGCCCTGCGCGGGCGGGCGGGTTCCTGCGGGGAGGGCGCGCGGTGGCCCGAAGTCCGGCCCGGCCGGCGTCTGAGGCCACCGGGCGGAGCCCGGTACCCCGCGGCGGAGCCGCGGAGGCCGCCTTCGGCGGCGGGCGGAACTCTGGGACCGCGAACGTCGCTGCGCTGGGCACTGTGGGCTGTGCCCACCCGTGCCGCCCTGCGCCACGATTGCCCACAGCGGGGTGGGGGTGTCGTCCGTCCTGCGGCACGACCGCCCACAGCGGCGTGGGGCGTCGCACGCACTGCGGCACGACCGCCCACAGCGGGGGGGCGTCGCACGCCCTGCGGCACGATTGCCCACAGCGGAGTGGGGCACTGAAGCGGTGCCCCCGGCGCGAGGTGGGGGTGCGCATCAGCCGGGGGTGGTGCGTTGGGCGAGCTCCAGTTCGGAGTGGCCGACTCCGAACGCGGGGCTGATGGGCTCGTTGCGGAGGTAGAGGCGTTCGGCGAGGCGGCGGGGCAGCGGGTAGTACTGGAAGTGGCCGTGGATCCGGCCGTCCGCGGCCATGGGCCGCGGATGGAACCGGCAGACGGACACGATGCGGTACTCCTCGCGCCCGCGCGAGTCGATGACCGCGATCTCGGTGACGCGGCGGGTGCCGTCGGCGAACCGGGTCAGCTGGATGATGACGTCGACCGCACTGTTGATCTGGTCCTTGATCGCGACGAACGGGATCTCGACCTCGGACATCGACCCCAGCGTCTGGAGCCGCATCAGCGCGTCCTCCGCACTGTTGGCGTGGACGGTGGCGAGCGACCCGTCGTGGCCGGTCGACATCGCCTGCAGCATGTCGAGCGTCTCCCCGCCGCGGACCTCGCCGACGATGATGCGGTCGGGGCGCATCCGGAGCGAGTTCCGTACGAGGTCGCGGATGGTGATCCGGCCCTTGCCCTCGACGTTCGACGGCCGCGACTCCAGCGTGATGACGTGCGACTGCTGGAGCCGCAGCTCCGCGGAGTCCTCGATGGTGACGATCCGCTCGCCGTCGGGGATCAGCGCGGACAGCGCGTTGAGGAGCGTGGTCTTGCCGGTGCCGGTCGCCCCGGAGACGATCAGGTTGAACTTGGCCCGCACCAGGCCCGCGAGCAGCAGCAGCATCTGGTCGTCGAGCGTGCCGAGGCCGATCATCTCCTGCAGCGTGTACGCGCGGGGGAAGCGGCGGATGGTGAGGATCGGGCCGGTCAGGGACAGCGGCGGGATGATCACGTTCACGCGCTCGCCCGACGGCAGGCGCGCGTCGACCATCGGATTCGCCTCGTCCACGCGGCGGTTGACCGTCGAGACGATGCGTTCGATCGTCTGCATCAGCTGTTCCGTCGAGGTGAACCGCATCTGCGGGAGGTGCTCCAGGCGGCCGGCGCGCTCGACGAACACCTGGTCGGGGCCGTTCACCATGATCTCGCTGATGGAGGCGTCCTCCAGGAGCGGTTCCAGGATGCCGAGGCCCAGGGACTCGTCCACCACGCGGCGGATGAGCACGCCGCGTTCGTGCGTGCTCAGGACGGGGCCCTCGCGGCTGATGATGTGCCCCAGCACGCGTTCGAGGCGGGCGCGGCGGTCGGTCGTCGTCAGCGCGGACATCTCCGCGAGGTCGATCTCCTCGAGGAGTTTCGTGCGGTAGGTGTGGACGAGGTGGTTCGCCTCGTCGCTGGCGCGGGGGGTGCGGGCCTGCGGGTCGGTGGGGATGCGGGATCGCAGGCTCATGGGTGCGTGGCCTTTCCGTCGTGCGGGGGGAGGGACGGCGGGCGGGACGTCATGGCGCGTCCGGGTCGTCGACGGGCATGGTGACCGTGCGGGAGGTGGTGCCGATGGCGATGCCGGGGAGGAGGTCGGGGACCTGGAGGGTGACGGTGACGGTCGCCTGGTCGCCTGCGGGGCCGCCCGCGACCCCCACCGCGCCGAGGAAGTCGCTGACCGCCGCCTCCGCCGCGGCCTGCGGGGTCGTGTCCGCGTCCTCCGGGTCGAGGGAGGCCACCCGCGCCGCCGCGCGCGCCGCGGACCCCGCCTGCTGGGATGCGTACACCGCCACCCCCAGCTGCACCGCGCCGAGCGCGACGATCAGCAGGATCGGCAGCATCGCGACGAACTCCAGCGACACCTGCCCCCGGTCGCGCGGCGCGCGCCGCGTGCCCGCGCTCACGGGGCCTGCTCCAGCGCCGCGGCGGACTCCGCGTCGACGGTGATGTCGATGGTGGGCCCGCCCGGGAAGAGCAGCGGCGCCCGCACCGCCGCGGAGGCGTTCGCGAGCCCGCCTCCCTGCGCACAGCCCAGGTCGCCCTCCCAGGAGCCGAGGTCCTCGCGGCCGGCCGCGTCCCAGTCGCCGTCGACGGCGCAGACGCGGGCGACCTTGTCAGCGGCGTTCCCGGCGAGGACGAAGGTGTAGCCGACGAGGACGGCCTGCCACAGGATGGCGAGCACGAGCAGGATGACGGGGCCCATCACGGCGAACTCGATCGACACCTGCCCCCGGTCGCGCCCGGCGCGGGCGCGGGGCGTTCTCTGCGGTGGGCCCCCACCCGGGGCTCCGCCCCGGACCCCCTCCGGCCTGCGGCCGGGTACGCGGCCGCGCCGCGGGAGGCAGACCGCGGTGGGCGCAAACGGTCGCTTGACGCCCGGCACTGTGGGCTGTGCCCACCCTTCCCCAAGCTCTCGGCTTCGCTCGAGCAGGGGAGACCCCACTCGCCCTGCGGCACGATTGCCCACAGCAGGTGGGGCGTGCTCGGGCGGCAGGGGGCCGTAAAGGTCAGGATTCCGCACCGGGATCGGTCTCCTTTCGGCGGCGGAGGGTGAGGGCGCCGCGGTCGCCCTTGAGGCGGGCGCTGTGGCGGGCGTCGCGGGGGCGGACGAGGGAGAGTTCGCCGGCGAGAGCCCAGAGGGCCTGTTTGACGGTGGACTTCGCGTCGAGGTCCTGGAGCCGACCCGCGTCGACGACCGCGGCGAGTTCCTTGAACGCCGCGGGGACGGTGACGGGGGCGACCTTGGTGCCGGTGATGCGCTGGATGAGCGCGGGCTGGATCTCGGTCGCCCTGTTGTGGCGGTTGACGACGGAGAGCGTGTCGGCGGCCTTGCGGACGGAGAGCCGCTCCCACAGCCGGACGACGCGCTTGGCGGCGCGGACGGCGACGACGTCCGGCGTGGTGACCAGCAGCGCCAGGTCGGCCATCTCGACCGCGGCGGCGTTCGCGCTGGTCACCTGCGTGCCGCAGTCGACGAGGACGACCTCGTAGCGGGTGCGCAGCGCGCTGAGGATCTGCCGGACGGACCGGTCGGTGACCTCCTCGCCGCGCTCGCCCTCCGCCGGGGCGAGGAGCAGCGAGACGCCGCTCTCGTGCTGGAAGAGCGCGTCCTGCAGCACGCGGGGGCTGATGTCCTGGATGCCGGCGAGGTCGACGATGGAGCGGCGGAAGCGGACGTCGAGGTAGGAGGCGACGTCGCCGGCCTGCAGGTCGAGGTCGACGAGTGCGGCGGTGCGGCCCGACGCCCGTGCGGCGAGCGCGAGTTGGACGGCGGTGAAGGTGGTGCCGACGCCGCCCTTCGCACCGGTGACGGTCACCACCGACCCGCCGGGCCCGTGCTGGATCTCCGGGCTGTGCCCGAGGTGGCGCCGCACGCCCGTGGACCACGCGGCGGACGCCTGGACGCGGTTGGCCAACTCCTCGTAGGAGATGGGCAGGGCGACGATCCCGCGCGCGCCGGAGTCCATCGCGGCGGCGAAGAGTCCGGGCGCGGTGTCGGAGGCGATGAGGATGACGCCGACCGCGGGGAAGCGCAGAGCGACCTCCCGGATCAGCTCCAACGCCGGTACGGGGCCGATGCGTTCGTGGACGAGGACGGTCTCGGGCAGTTCGTCGAGGGACTCCCCCGCCAGCCGGGCGAGGGTGTCGATGAGGGCGGTGGAGTCGTGGAGCGGGGGCAGCGGCTCGGCGTCCGGGAGCTGGTGGAGCAGGGTCGTCACCGAGCGGGCGACGTCGGGGTCGGCGATCGCCGGGAGGATCCGCGTGGTCATCGGCGTGTTCCTCAGCTGTCGGATTCGAGGCGGTAGGAGCGTTCCTTGTCGCCGATCGCGTTGGCGCTGTCGGGGGCGAGGAGGGCGAGCCGGACGTTCTCCGCGAACGACTCGGCGTAGGCGACGCGTTGGGCGTCAAGGGTGTCGAGGGCGAAGGTGATGGGGACGGCCTCGCGGGCGGTGGTGCGGGCGGCGCCGCTCTTCGGTTTCTCGAGCGAGGTGAGCCGGCCGACGTCGATCACCCGCGCGCCGGTGACGATGATCCGCGAGACGGACGTCGCTTTGGCGTCCTGGCGCTCGTTCCCGGCGAACGTGGCGTAGATGTTGACGGCGTTGCCCGGGCGTATCTTTCCGGCCACGCCGGTCGCCGCGTCGATCATGATCGCGATCTCCTGCTCGCCGGACTGCAGTTCCGGCCGCGCGACGATCATGTCCCGCTGGAGGAGCGAGCCCTTGGCGAGCTTGGTGACGGCGATCTTCCCGTTGATCTCCGTCAGCCGCTCGACCGCGGTGTCGGAGAGCCAGCGCCGCGGCATCTCGATCCGCTCGAACTGGTCCGCGCTGAGCGTGGTGTACGGCTCGACGTCCCGCTTGAGCTGGTACGCCGTGACCTCGGGCCCGACCTTCGACTTCGCGTCGCTGATGACGGACAGCACGCCGGCGAAGGCCCCCAGGGCGCAGAGGATCGAGAGGATGAGGAGTATGACGCCGCGGCGCTGGCGTGAGTTCATGAGCGGCTTGACCTCGTTCGGGGGGCTCGGTCTTTACGGGGCGGGCGGTCGGTCGGGCGGCGGGTCGTCGGGGGTCGGGGCGGGGGACGGGCGGTGGTTCGGTCGCGTCGTCCCGTGCGGCGGTTCACGTGCGGTGGGGCTGCGGCGCTCGCACGCCGGCTTCGGCGGCCGGCACGGGCGAGGTGCAGAACCCGCAGCGATCGCCGATGAGTTGCATCCCGCACCAGTGGCAGTCGTCGCGGCGGACCGAGGCGACCAGCTGGTACAGGACGGAGATGTCGGGGATGTGGGCGACGAACTCGACCAGCCGGCCCGTCCCCCACCAGCCCGGGGAGGCCTCCGGCAGCTCCGCCTCCACCACCCGCCGCACCCGCCAGGCGGGCGCCAGCGTCTCGTGCACCCAGGTGGCGGGCAGCTGGCCGGCGGCGACCAGCAGGTCGGTGGCGTAGGCGGGGCCGGTCAGCTCGGTCCCGGGGTCCTTGGCGGCGACCCTCGTGAGCTGCGGCTCAGGCCCCGACACCACCGCGAACGTGGCGCCCGGCATCCAGGACTTCGCGTGCGACTTGAGGGTGACCGGGACGCGGTCGAGCCGGGCGACGGAGTTCAGGTGCGCGCCCGTGTACAGGTAGTACGGGAGCAGGTGGGCGGCGGAGGCGAGCACCCCCGGGGAGAAGTCGCACACGGTCAGCTGCCTCAGCTGGCGGGCGAGGACCGCGACCCCGAGCGGCGGCAGCGGGAGCCTGACCAGGGCGACCCGGTCGGTCTCCAGCATCGCGCGCAGGGTGTGCAGCCGCCGCTCGTGCGCGAGGGGGAGGCTGTCGGGGTAGGCGACGACGACGTGGCCGTGCTGCTCGACGAGCTGGTGCAGGTCCGCGAGGCCGTGCTCCAGGGGGCGGTCCTCCGGCGCCCTGAGGACGGCGGCGGTCGGGGTCTGGGGGTCGGTCGGGGGGAGCACCAGGTCCGCACTGGTGACTGCCACAGCGGTCATCACGTGAACATCCCCCGTCGTTCCACGGCATCCCCTGACCCTCGGGGTGCCGCTGCCGTCCCAGCCGTCACATTCGCCACAACGGCCCCGCCGAATTTCGATCTTCGCCGTTCCGGTACCGCGCACCGCCCGCCGTGCACGGCGTGCACCGCGGCATCAGCACTTTAGCCACGACTTATGCACGGGAGAACCCACTTCCGATTTCCCGCGCGGTACGACCTGGACCGGAATGGGCCGGTAAACCGCCAAGTGAGGCCGCAACAGGCCCTGTTGTGGTGGTCACAGCGTTCGCGACCGGTGAATCCTGAACGGAATTGAGAGACCCCCCGGTACGGGAATGATCAATTCCGGCCGGGCGGCACCCGCTTTCCGGACAGATCATTCCGGCGAATACCGATGGCCGAAACCAGAGATTGAACGGACCCCTTCCTGGGCACTGCGGCCGGGCGCGGCGGTCCGCACGGGAGGGCTTGACAGCCGCATTGGTCTGGACCAAATTATGCGCACCGACTCCCCCACAGGAGTGCAGCAACTCCCCTCCCGGAGGCCGCACATGACCACCCCCGCCCCCCGTTCCCCCCGCAGGCGCAGACTCGCCGCCGGCCTGGCCGTCGTCACCACCGGCGCGCTGACGCTCGCCGGGCTCACCGCCACCACCGCGGCCGCCGCGGACATCAACGTCGCCAAGAACGCGGGCTTCGAGTCCGGGCTGAGCAACTGGACCTGCTCCGCCGGCAGCGGCACGGCGGTCTCCTCCCCCGCCCGCACCGGCGCGGGCGCGCTGCGCGGCACGCCGTCCGGGCAGGACAACGCGAGGTGCACGCAGACCGTCGCCGTGAAGCCCGACTCGACCTACGCGCTGTCCGGTTGGTTCCAGGGCGCCTACGCCTACCTCGGCGTCTCCGGCACCGGCACCACCGACGTCTCCACCTGGACGCCGGGCGCGAGCAGCTGGCAGCAGCTGAGCACCAGCTTCCGCACCGGGGCGAACACCACGTCGGTGACGCTCTACACGCACGGCTGGTACGGGCAGTCGCCGTACTACGCCGACGACCTGCGGGTCTTCGGCCCCGACGGGGGCGGCGGCACCGACCCCGGCCCGGACCCGGTCGTCGTGCCGGCGGCCCCCACCGGGCTCGCCGTCGGCTCCCCCACCACCACCTCGCTCGGGCTGACCTGGTCGCCGGTCTCCAACGCGACCGGCTACAACGTCTACCGGGGCGGCACCAAGGTCCTGTCCACCACCGGCGCCTCCGCGACCGTCACCGGACTGACCGCGGACACCTCGTACAGCTTCCAGGTCACGGCGACCAACGCGGCGGGCGAGTCGGTGAAGTCCTCCTCCGTGAGCGGGCGCACCGCGGCGAGCGGCGGGGGCGGGGGCGACAACCCGGCCGTCCCGAAGCACGCGCTGACCGGGTACTGGCAGAACTTCGACAACGGGGCGACCGTCCAGAAGCTGCGGGACGTGCAGGCGCAGTACGACATCATCGCCGTCTCGTTCGCCGACTCCACGGCCACGCCCGGGCAGATCGTCTTCAACCTCGACCCGGCCCTCAAGTACGGGTCCGTCGCGGAGTTCAAGTCCGACATCGCCGCGAAGAAGGCGGCCGGGAAGTCGGTCGTCATCTCCGTCGGCGGCGAGAAGGGGAACGTCACCATCAACAGTGACGCCTCCGCCACGGCGTTCGCGAACAGCGCGTACGCGCTGATGCAGGAGTACGGCTTCAGCGGGGTCGACATCGACCTCGAGCACGGCATCAACTCGACGTACCTGACGAAGGCGCTGCGGCAGTTGCAGGCCAAGGCCCCCGGCTACGTCCTCACGATGGCACCGCAGACCATCGACATGCAGTCGACGTCCAGCGAGTACTTCAAGCTGGCGCTCAACGTCAAGGACATCCTGACCGTCGTCAACATGCAGTACTACAACAGCGGTTCGATGATGGGCTGCGACCAGAAGGTCTACTCCCAGGGCTCCGTCGACTTCCTCACCGCGCTCGCCTGCATCCAGCTGGAGGGCGGGCTCGACCCCTCGCAGGTCGGCATCGGCGTCCCCGCCTCCACCCGCGGCGCGGGCAGCGGCTACGTCGCCCCGTCCGTCGTCAACGCCGCGCTCGACTGCCTCACCCGGGGCACCAACTGCGGCTCCTTCAAGCCGGCCCGCACGTACCCCTCGCTCCGTGGCGCCATGACCTGGTCCACGAACTGGGATGCGACGGCGGGCAACGCGTGGTCGAACGCGGTCGGGCCGCACGTCCACAACCTCCCCTAGCGGGGGCCCTCCGAATGTGCGTCCCCCGGGGTCGACGATCCGTCCCCCGGGGGCCGCGCGCGCCTTGGGCGGCGGGCAACGCGGCCGTCGCGGCTCCGCCGCGGGTGCACGGGCTGCGCCCGCGCGGCCTCAAACGCCGGCCGGGCTGAAAGGGGGCATGCTGTGGGCCATCGCCCCGCACAGGCGTTTCGCGGCTCCGCCGCGCGTACCGGGCTCCGCCCGGTGGCCTCAAACGCCGGCCGGGCTGCGTCCTCGCGGGGCTACTCCTCGGGCTCCCAGGCGATCAGCCGCTCGAAGACCCGCCGGTCGCCCTGGACCTCCAGGTCGCTCGGCGTGCGGCGGCCCCAGACGAACAGGAGCAGCTCCTCGGCCGTGCCGGTGGCCGAGACGGACGGGGGTGCCGCGGCGGGCGGGAGGGGTGCGGGCCAGGCGCCGGTGCCGTCGAGTGCGAGGAGCCAGGAGCGGCCTTCGGTGGCGTGGTAGTGGACGGCGGCGGGCTCGTGCGGCCAGGCCGCCGGGGTGGAGTTGCAGGTGTCGAGGAACTCCGCGACGCCGTCGATCGCGATGTCCGACGGCATCGGCTCTGCGGCGCCGGCGGCGAGTTGGGCGTCGTAGGTGTGCACCAGCACCTCGTGGACCCGGCGCCGGGCGACGGCCCAGGCGTTCGCCGGGGACACGCCCGCGCTCCACCACGTCCAGCACCCGCGTTCCGGGCCGACCTCACGCAGCGCGCTCATCAGCAGCTCGTTCGACTCGGCGTACCAGGCCGTCAGCGCCTCGCGCTCGCGCGGCGCCGCCGCGGTGTCCTTGGCCGGCGGGCCCTCGGCCGGGCCCGCGGCGACGACCGCGGCCCACCAGCGCTGGCCCGTCCCCAGGTGCTGCACCAGGTCGAACAGCGTCCACTCCGGGCAGGACGGCACCGGCACGTCGACGTCGGGCGCGGCGGCCACCGCACGCAGGAACGCGGCCGACCGCTCGTCGATCAGCCGCAGCAGGGTGGCGAAGTCAAGTCTCTCTGTCACGTCGCCTCCCTATCACCCCCGCTCGCCCGACCGCCCGCGCTTTTCGGGCCGGTCACCGCGAGGTCAACGAGGCGTAGGGCGGCGGCGGTCGGCCGGGGCGAGGGCCACGGTGAGGCGGTCCAGCAGGTCGCCCGTCAGGGGGTGGGGGTCGTGGCGCGGGGTGAGGGCGAAGATGCCGCGGACCGGGGGGTCGGTGAGGGGGACGGTGGTGATGTCGGGGCGCAGCGCGCGGGTGAGGGAGCCGGGGGCCAGGGCGATCGCGTGGCCGGTGGCGACGAGGGCGAGCTTGCCGGGGAGGTCGGCGGCGGGGAGGGCGATGTGCGGGGTGAAGCCGGCGCGGGCGGCGTGCCGGTGGAGCAGCGCGGCGGAGCCGTCGTTGTCCTCGGTCCAGGTCTCGTGGGCCAGTGACCGGAGGGGCAGGGGGCCGCTCCCGGCGCGCGGGTGGGTGGTGGGGAGGACGACGACCAGCTCGTCCTGACCGAGGTGGCGCCGGTCGATCCGGGGGTCGACGGTGAGGCCCGGTGGGGCGTCGGTGACGACGGCGACGTCGAGGTGGCCCGCGAGCAGGCGCTCGTGGAGGTGGGCGCTGAGTCCGGGCGTCAGGCTCCACGGGGTCGGCCCGCCGTCCTCCAGCAGGGCCTTGACCGCCTCGGGGACGATGCCCGCGGCGAGGGACGGCGTCGCTCCGACGGCGAGGGTGCGGGCGGGCGCCCCGTTGAGGGCGTTCCGGGCGGCGCGGACGGCGCGGTCGGCCTCGTCGAGCGTGGCGACGGCGTGGCGCCGGAACACCTCGCCGGCCGGTGTCGGGCGCACCCCGCGCGCGTGGCGCTCCACCAGGGGCACGCCGAGTGCGCGTTCGAGGCCGGCGATCTGCCGGGAGAGCGCGGACTGCGTACGGTGCAGCTCGGCCGCCGCCGCGGACAGCGAACCGAGCCGGCACACCGTCACGAAACTCCGCCACACCGTCAGGTCCACGCGGGCAGTATGCCGCGCGGTATGCGCGGGCCGCAGGGCGGGTATGCGACATCTGCGCTTGTCGCAGGGGTCGCGGTGGACCACCGTGGCCGGCATGACCACTTCGCACACGATCGCGGTGCTCGGCCTGGGGCGGATGGGCGGCGCGATCGCGACCCGCCTGGCCGCCCGCCACCAGGACGTCGTCGGCTGGACCCGCTCCGCGCGCCCGGCAGGCACCTTCAGGACGGCCGGCACCCCGGCCGAGGCCGTGGCCGGGGCGGAGGTCGTCCTCCTCGCGCTGTTCGACGGCCCGGCCTGCGCCCAGGTGCTGGACGCCGTCCGCGGTGCGCTGCGGCCCGGCGCGGTCGTGGTGAACACCGGCACCGTCGCGCCCGCCGAGGCGGCCGGGATGGCCCGGAGCCTCGGGCCGGCCTACGTCCACGCGCCGCTCATCGGCTCCGTGCCGGCGGCGGCCGCGGGTTCCCTGCAGATCCTCGCCGCCGGTGATCCCGCCGCGCTCGACCGCGTCCGGCCCGTCCTGGCGCACCTGGGCACCGTCCGGCCCGCGTCCGACGCGGCCGCCGCGGCCGCGCTCAAGCTGGTCGCCAACAGCAGCCTCGCCGGGTCCGTCCTCGCCCTGCGCGACGCGCTGCTGCACGCCGACGCGCTCGGGGTGCCGCGTGCGCGGGCACTGGACGTGCTCGAACTCGGCCCGCTCGGCGGGCTCGTCGCCCGTAAGCGGGCATTTCTGCGCGGCGGGGTGGAGACGGACGGGGGGTCGGCGACGGGTGGGGGCGCGCGGTGCGTCGCGGACACGGACTCGCGTCCGGGCGCGGTCACGGACCCGGGCGCGGGATGCGACCCGGGCTCGGGCTCGGTTCCAGGCCCGGCCGAGTTCACGGTCGGCACGTTCCCGGGCGCGGACTCGCGTCCGGGCGCGGACCCGGGCGCGGGCCCGGGCGCGGGATGCGACCCGGGCACGGGCTCGGCTCCAGACCCGGCCGAGTTCACTGTCGGCACGTTCCCGGGCGCGGACTCGCGTCCGGGCGCGGACCCGGGCGGGGGCGCGGGCGCGGGATGCGACTCGGGCTCGGGCTCGGCTCCAGACCCGGCCGAGTTCACGGTCGGCACGTTCCCGGGCGCGGACTCGCGTCCGGGCGCGGAGCCGGGCGGGGGCGTGGGCGCGGGATCGAGCCCGGGCTCGGGCTCGGGCTCGGCTCCAGCTTCCGCCGAGTTCACGGTCGGCGCGCTGGCCAAGGACATGGCGCTGCTCGCGGCGGCGTCGGGAGCGCCGGTGCGGAACGGGATCGGCCTGGTCGGCGAACTCGTGCCTCAGGACGCGGACTTCGCCGTCGCCGCGACCCTCCCCGCACCCGACGACGCCGTGCTCGAACCCCTCCGCGCCTACGTCCGCGGGCACGCCACCGGCGACCCCGCGCACTTCCGCGACGCGTTCCTCCCCACCGCCCACATCGAGGGCCTCCACGACGGCGCGTTCACCTCCTGGGACCTCGACGCGTACTGCGCCCTCTTCCCCGGCCGGCCCGCCCCCGACGAGGCGACCCGCGTCCGCCGCGTCGACACGCTCGACGTCCACGGCTCCGTCGCGACCGCCACCATGATGCTCGCGCACGGCCCGGACCACTTCACCGACGTCTTCCTCCTCGTCCGCGCGAACGTCGGAGGCGACGGCGACGGTGGCTGGCGCATCGCCAACAAGGCGTACCACCGCCACCGGTAACCTCCACCGCCCGCCCTGCCGGGACGACCCGGCCTCCGCCTCCCTCACCTCCGACACCGTCGGGCTCGACCGACCCCCTACGCCCTGCACGGTTCAGGGCTGATCCGCGCACGGTCGAGCGCGCCGGGGATGTGGAACGTGGTGCTCAGTACGTGCGGAGCTGTCCCGGTCGGACGAAGTAGAAGCCGCGTGGGGCCTCGGGGCGCACCGTCGCCGCGCCCGTCGGAGGGGGCGGGGCGGGGAGGTCGACGAGCAGTGAGCGCGCCTCGATGAGGACGCGGCCCGCGAAGCGGTGCGGGCTCATGGGGAAGAGGTGGGTGGCTCGGGCGAGCCGCCCCAGCCCGGCGACGACCTGCCCCGGTGAGACCGGGCTTCCCCCGATGTTCAACGGAAGGGAGAGGAACAGGTTGAAGCCCGCCCGCGCGCCGGGGCCTCCCCACAGGACGACGGTGACCCGCGGCTCCTCAAGGTCCGGCACGCACCCGCGGACGTACGTGCCCTTGAACAGCGGCGCGTCCGTGTACCGCCAGAGCGCGGCCGCGACGGCACACTGCCGCGCGGGCAGATCGTCCGGTGGGACGGCGACGGATCGACGGGGCACCCGGGGCCTCCTCGTCAGACGTTGAAGACGGCGATCCTCCCCCGCGGACGGTTCGCGGGGGTGCGGGTGGGCGTGGACACGCCGCAACCGACGCTGCCGGTAGGGGGATTCGGTCGCAGAACACCGGGCACGTGGATCAACGTGACCGGAGCCGGACCGTGTGTGACGACCTCACCCGGAGGAGTTGGTGGAGACATGGGGCGATCCGTCTCGCGGCAGGGGCCGGCGGCACCCAGAACCCCTTCGAGATGCTCGCCAACCTCGCGGTGGTCGTTCTGATCCTCGCGGTCATCCACTGGTCCGGCAAGAGGAACAAGTAGGCCCGGTGGTGCGGTCGTTGCCGTGCGCACGGGCCGAGGTGAGGCCCGGCCCGAGCGCCGGGCACCGCCGCCACGAACCAACGAATCACGGAGGTCCGAAATGACGATCGCGGTGCTGTGCCTGTTCATCGTCCTGGCGCTGGTCCAGGTCGTGAACCCCAAGCTGCTCTGGCAGGCCAACCGCCCGCTGCAGAAGCCGTTCGTGAAGGACTACGACGCGACCGAGCCGTCCCGCGCGGGGTACATGATGAACCGCGCCGTCGGCGTGGTGGTGCTCGTCGCCGCGATCTTCATGCTCGTGACCGCGCTCTGACGCGACAGCGGTCGCGGCCCCGCGCGGGTCGGCCGATCCGCGGGACCGACCCGGCGCTCGCGTGCGACGCGGCCGTCACCCCTCGCTGCGGGCGCGTGCCTCCTTCAGGAGTTGGATGCCGAGGTCGGCGTGGCCCACATGCCGCCCGCCGGCAGGATGGCGCCGTCCATCGTCCATGCGGCCCGGACGCCGCCCCACCGCCCTCGCGCCCGCAGCACGCGGTCGGGCGGCGGGGCTGCCTTCACCTCGTCGGCGACGCCCAGGGGTTCGAGGACGTGCGCGCGCAGCAGCTCCTCGTACGGTCGCCCCGCCGCGGCGACGAGGGCCGCGCCCAGCACCGCGTAACCGAAGTTGGAGTACTCCGCGCGCTCACCGGCGGGACTCGCCGTCAGGCGGTCGAGGCTGATGAGCATGCCGCCGAGCACCTCCTCGGTGAACCGCGCGTACGGGTCGCTCCGGGGCCCGTGCACCCCCGGGGGCAGGCGGGGCAGGCCGGAGGTGTGCGCGGCCAGGAGCCGGAGCGTGATGCCCGTCCCGGGTGCGGCGGGCAGCCACCGCTCGACCGGGTCGTCCAGGCCCAGCAGCCCCGACTCGGCCATGCGGACCAGGGCCGTACCCGTCAGCACCTTCGTGAACGACCCGATCTCGACGAACCGGCCCGGGTCGTGGCCGTGTTCGACGTACGGCTCCCGCCCGGAGCGCAGCACGCACAGCGGGACGGTGCGGCGGAGCGTCGGCGGGCTCATCCGGTGGCCTGCCCCTCCGCCGACGGCACCCCCTGCGTCCCCCGCGGCACGATGGGGAACCGGGTGTGCCGGACGCTGCCGCCGAACACGGCCGCGCCCCCGTAGACCGGCTCGTCGCCCCCTTCGGCTCCGGACAGGTGCACGCCGACGCGGCTCGAGTCGCGGCCGCGTTCCTGGGCGACGGCCTGCGCCGGGGCGCTCTGCGACGCGCGGGCCATCGTGACCGCCGGCCGTCCGGGCACCTCGACTCGTGCCCTGGAGACGTCGTCCTCCCGGCTCACGGTGCCGAAGTCGTGGTGTCGGAGCACGCTCATGGGTTTCCGTCCCCTTGGGCTCGACGGCGCGGCGTCGCCCGCTTCACAGGAGGTGATCGGCCTTGCCGGCCTTGATGTCGGCGATCATCTGGCGGAGGGCGTCGTGGGTGTCGGTGAGGTAGACGTCCTCCGCGCCGTTGAGGGCGATGTAGGCGTTCCCGTCGGCGTCGACGCCGAGGCGGAAGCAGTTGACGGCTTCGGCGCAGAAGGGGTCGGACCAGGTGATGTCGGGCATGCGGGCTCCTAGAGTTCGCCGGCGAGGCGGGCGATGAAGGTGCGGGACTCCTCGGTGGTCAGGGCGACGGCGGCTGCGGCGTCGAGCTGACCTCGGTACTTCTGCAGCTGGTCGGCGTCGTCGACGAACTCGGGGCCGTGGGTGGCGTCGAGCGCGACGGTGTCGAGGGCGGGGACGGCGCCCTCGACGTAGGTGACGGACTGCCCGGCTCCGGGGAATCCACCGGCTTTGAACGGGATGATCCGCAGACTCACCGCCCTGCGTTCGCTTGCGCCCAGGAGGTGACGGAGCTGGCGGCGGACCACGGCGGGGCCGCCGAACTCCATGCGGAGGGCGGCCTCGTGGAGGATCACGTCGAGCTGCGGGGCGGGTGGGCGGTCCAGGATCTGCTGGCGTTCGAGCCGGTGCCGGAGGCGTGCGTCCGCATCGGCGCCGGAAAGGGGCGGGTAGGCCGCCGCGAAGACGGCGGTTGCGTGGTCCGGGGTCTGCAACAGGCCGGGGAGGTGCACCGTGAGGCAGAACCGGATGCGGGGGGCGTGCCACTCCAGTTCGGCGATGTCGGCGAATCGTTGCGGCAGTTGCCCCCGGAAGCGGTCCCACCAGGCCTGGCCGCGCGCGACCGTCATCTCGGCGAGCGCATCGGTCAGGTCGTCGTCGGCGCAGCCGTAGGTCTTGGCGAAGAGGCGTACCCGCTCGGCACTGACGCCGGCCCGACCGGCCTCCACACCCGTGACGACCACCCGTTGGATGCCCATCTCCTTGGCAGCCCGGTCAGCGGTGAGTCCGGCCGCCACCCGCAGCTTCTGCAACTCGACCCCGAGTCGGCGCTGGCGCAGCGTCGGGTTGCTCCTCGGCGGCATACACCCCTCCTGGCGGGTCGAGTGCGCTCAGTCTGCCCCCAGGGGCGGGTCCAGCCAAAGGGGGACGACATGTAGTCCCGGTGCGCTAACCTTCTGTAACGCGACGCTCACGCAATCGAGTTGAAGCGCACCGCACCGCGCTGCCCGCACGCTCCCTCCCCGGGAGGGGCGGCTCGGTGCCCGGGGAGGCAGGCCACTGCTCGGGCGTGCGTCGCGAACCGGAGCGCACCCGTCAGCAAGGGAGCTGGCCATGTCCGTACCCACCCACGCCCCGACCCCGCTCGCACTCACACTCACCCTGCCCGGCGTCCCCGCGTCCGCCGGGATCGCGCGGGTCGCCGTCGGCGCGGCGCTGCGGCGGCACGGGATGCCGCGGTGGCTGCCGGTCACCCGGCTGGTGGTCACCGAACTCGTCGCCTGCGCGGCCCGGTCGGGACGGCGCGACGACCTCCGCATCGAGCTGCGCGCCGAAGCCGTCGGCCTCCGCGTCACCACGCACGACACCTAACCCGCCGCCCACCGCCACCGCGGGCTGTGGCTCCTCGCCGCGGCCGTCGACGACTGGGGCGGGAGCTGGGGCGTCGCGGACCGGCTGACGTGGGTGGAGCTGCCGCGCTGAGTGTCGGTGCGGGCTGCGATCGTGGGCCGCATGGACGAGCTCGTGGAGCGTGTGGACGCCGAGGACCGCGTCCTCGGGGTGGTCAGTCGGCGGGACGCCGTACGGGAGGGTTGGCTGCACCGAGTCGCCGTGACGGTGTGCCGCGACGGGCGGGGCCGGTACCTCGTGCACCGGCGGGCCGAGCACCTGTCCCGCTTCCCCGGCCACTGGGAGCTCGGCGTCGGCGGCGCGGCGGCGGTCGGCGAGTCCTACGAGCAGGCGGCGGCCCGCGAATTCGCCGAGGAGCTCGGGGTGCGGGCGGCCGTCCGCCTGCGGTTCACGTTTCTCAACCGCTCCGGCCTCAGCCCCCACCGGCTGGGCGTCTGCGACGCCGTCCTGTCGCACGCCCTCACCCCCGACCCGGCCGAGGTCGCCGCGCACACCTGGCTGACCGGGCCCGAGCTTCGGCGGGCCCTGCGGCAGTGGACCTTCACCCCCGACAGCCGGGCCGTCTTCGCGCGGTACCGCGGTGACGCGTCGGCGGAGGAGCGGCCCTCGCGAGGGTCGGCGGAGCGCGGTGGAGGCAGCGAGCCGGATGGGCACGCGGCGCCTTCACCGCCCGACGCATGACCGATAAGTCATGTAGCGTGGACGCATGACCGAGCAGACCGTCTTCCAGCAGCTGCAGGAGTTCGCCGCGCACTTCGAGCCGCCGCCGCCGTTCGGTCCGCACGTCGAGATCAGCAACGGGCAGCTCGTCATGATGATGAGCCCCTCGGGTGCGCACGATCTCAACGCCATGCGGATCACGAACCAGCTGGCCCGGCAACTCCCCGAGGATCTGGCCGCTTACACCGCTGACATCGAGCACCCCCTGGCCGCCAAGATGCGTCGCCCCGACGTCGTCGTCGTGGAGGAGGCGGCCATGGAGACGGCAGGTGCGGTCGACGCGGGAGCCGTGTCGCTCGTGGTGGAGGTCGTCTCCCCCTCCAATCCGGAGAACGACTACGTGGACAAGGTCCGCGACTACCCGGTCATGGGCATCCCGCACTACGTCATCGTCGATCCCCGCCGCAGCACCTGTGTGCACCACTGGGCGATCGAGGGCGGGAAGTACACGAACACCGTGAACTACAAGTTCGGCGACAGGATCCCCATCGGAGACTGGACTCTCGACACTGGCGCTCTCCACCCGTACGGCTCGGAGGGGGAACGATGACCAGCGCCGAGCTGGTGCGCGGATGGCGCACGGCGCGCGGGCTGTCGCAGGCCGAACTCGCCGAGCGCGCGGGGACCGGGCAGGCGGTCATCTCCCGCATCGAGTCGGGCAAGCTCAGCCCGGGCCTGCAGGTACTCGAACGGCTGGCGGCGGCGATGGACTGCCGCTTGGTGGTGGACTTCGCGCCGAACGGCTGAGCCCTGCGGGTTCGCCGCGCAAGGGGCGAGCCGCCCCGCGGCGTGAGGGCGAGGTGGGCCGCGTACGGGGACGCCGTCGGCGGCCTCGCCGGCTGGGTGTGGCTCGCCCGCGGGCGGCCCGTGTCCGCCCCTCGCGCGCTCACCAGTCGAGGTCGATGACCTGTTTGACGCAGAGGACGAGGAAGAGGAGGCCGGCCGCGGTCAGCATGACGTTGCTGAGGAGGCCGTTGCGCCATTCCGCGGGGGTGCGGGGGGTGTTGAGGAGCCAGAGGAGGGTGAGGGCGAGGAAGGGCATGAAGAACGCGCCGAGGACGCCGTAGACGACGACCAGGCCGAAGGGCTGGTCGAGGAAGAGCAGGCCCATCGGGGGGAAGGTCAGCCAGAGGAGGTAGGCGCGGAAGGGGAGGGAGCGCTCGCGCTTGCCGGCGGCGACCTCCTCGGCCATGGACCCGCGCGCGGCGGGCACGGCGGGCCCGTCCGTCGGGGGATGCGCCGGGCCCGGGGTCGGCGCCGCGCCGGCCCTCTCGCGGCGGATGCGCTCCACGAAGTCCGCGAACATCAGGCTGACGCCCTGCCAGACGCCGACGAGCGCGCCGAAGGACGTGGCGAAGAACCCGATCAGGAACAGGTTCGCCGTCACCGCGCCGAAGCGGTCCTCCAGGATGTCGCCGAGCTGGACGAGGCCCTTGTCGCCGGTGGTCAGCGCGATGTTCGACGCGTGGAGCAGCTCCGCGCCGATGACGAGCATCGCGACGACGAACACGCCCGTCGTCACGTACGCGACCCGGTTGTCGAGCCGCATGACCTTCATCCAGCCCGAGTCCGTCCACCCCTTCGCGTTCACCCAGTAGCCGTACGCGGCCATGGTGATCGTGCCGCCGACGCCGCCGATCAGGCCGAGCGTGTAGAGGAGGGAGCCGTCGGGGAGGGTGGGGACGAGGCCGGCGAGGGCCTCGCCGAGGTGCGGGGTGACGCGGACGGCCACGTAGACGACGACCAGGAACTTCATTCCGATGACGACCGTCATGAACTTCTCGAAGACGGCGTACCGGTTGAACCACACGAACGCGAGGCCGAGCACGCCGCACAGCATCGCCCAGACGCGGACGCTCGGGCCGTCCGGGAACAGCGCGTTGAGCGGGAGCGCACTGGACGACATCGCGGTCGCGCCGTAGACGAAGCCCCAGACGACGACGTACACGGCGAAGTAGTACGTCGTCCACCGGCCGAGGCTGCGCCAGCCCTCGAAGAGGGTCCTGCCGGTGGCGAGGTGCCAGCGGCCGGTCGCCTCCGCGAGGGAGATCTTGACCAGGCAGCCGATCACCGCGGCCCACAGCAGCGTGTACCCGAACTTGCTGCCCGCGATCAGCGTCGCGACGAGGTCGCCCGCGCCCACGCCCGTCGCCGCGACGACGATGCCGGGCCCCACGTACCGCCAACTCGCCTTCCGCAGCACGGGCTTCGCCCCGTCGCCCTGCCGTGCGCTCCCCCTCGTCGCGTCGCTCACGTGCGCCTCGCTCTCCGCGGTCGTCCTCGGTGATCCACTTCATGAGAACGCCCGACGCGGGTCGCGCACAAGGGTGCGGGGCGGCGGGGAAGCGCGCCCGGGACGGTCCTAGACCAGCAGGCTGACGAGTGCCGCGACCGCGAAGCCGGCGACGGAGAGGACGGACTCGAGGACGGTCCAGGACTTGAGGGTGCCGCGTTCCGAGATGCCGAAGTACTTGGAGACGATCCAGAAGCCGCCGTCGTTGACGTGGGAGGCGAAGATCGAGCCGGCGGATATCGCCATGATGACCAGGGCGAGGAAGGCCTGGGAGTGGCCGCCGTTCTCGACGAGCGGGACGACGATCCCGGCCGTCGTGACGATCGCGACCGTCGCGGAGCCCTGGGCGACGCGCAGGACGAGCGAGATCAGGTACGCGAGCACGATGACCGGCAGGCCGAGGTCGCTGAAGGTGTCCGAGAGGGCCTGGGCGACGCCGCTGCCCTGGAGGACCGCGCCGAAGACGCCGCCCGCGCCGACCACGAGCAGGATGTTGGCGACCGGCTTCAGCGACGACGTCGAGACCTGCTCCAGCGACGTGCGCGACCAGCCGCGGCGGATGCCGAGCAGGTAGTACGCCATCAGGAGCGCGATCGTCAGCGCGACGAAGGGGTGGCCGAAGAACTCGATCACGCTGCGGAGTGTGGAGAGTTCGAGGACGATGGACGAGAACGTCGCCGCGAGGATCAGCAGCAGCGGGGTGCCGATGATCGCGAACACGGTGCTCAGCGGGACGGGAGCCTCGTGCGGGGCGCGGCCCGCCGCCTCCTGCTCGGCGAGCACCGCCGCCTTCGCCTCCTCGGCCGCCTCCACCATGTCCTGCGGGACCGGCACGAACAGGCGGTTCCCGATCCACACCGCGTACGCCCACGCGGCCAGCACCGCGGGGACGCCGACGACCACGCCCATCAGGATGATCCAGCCCAGGTCCACCTCGAACAGTCCGGCCGCCGCGACCGGGCCCGGGTGCGGGGGCAGGAACGCGTGCGTCATCGACAGGCCCGCGAGCAGGGGCAGCGCGTAGAGCAGGATCGACCGGCCGCTGCGCTTCGCCGCGGCGTACACGATCGGGGCGAGGACGAAGATCCCGACGTCGAAGAAGACGGGGATGCCGAAGATGACGCCCGTCAGCCCCATCGCCAGCGGTGCGCGCTTCTCGCCGAACAACGTGAGCAGGCGGCTCGACAACGCTTCCGCGCCGCCCGACACCTCGAGTATCGCGCCCAGCATCGTGCCGAGTCCGATGATGATCGCGACGTGGCCCAGGATGCCGCCCATCCCGGTCTCGATCATCGAGACGGCGTCCGACTTCTGGACGGTCCCGAACAGTTCCGTCACCGACAGGCCCGCGGCGAGGCCCACCGCGATGCTCACCGTGAGCAGGGCGACGAACGGTTGCAGTCTGACCTTGATGATCAGCACGAGCAGCAGGGCGATCCCGGCGGCGGCGACGGTGAGGAGACCGGCGGTGCCGGGGATCAGGGCGAGGAGGCCGCCGGTGTGTTCTGCGGCGAGGGGCATGGTCGAACTCCGTTCGAGAGGGGCGGACTTCGTCGCGGGGAGGTGGGTTTTCGTGGGCCGGTGGGAGGGCTTGCTGCCTGGCTCGTCGTGCGGCACGAGTGCGCGTGCTCGGCGCGGCACGAACCACTCGCCCGGCTGGCGGGGGGCGTGCCCCTTCGCCTTGCCGGCGGGCCGGGGGCGTGCCCCTTCGCCTTACCGGCGGGCCGGGGGCGTGCCCCTTCGCCTTACCGGCGGGCCGGGGGCGTGCCCCTTCGCCTTGCCGGGCGGGCGGTGGCCCAAAAATTTCAGCCCGGCCGGCGTTTGAGGCCACCGGGCGGAGCCCGGTATCCGCGGCGGAGCCGCGAGCGGGGGGTTTGCGGGGCGGCACGCCCCCTCGCC
>NZ_JBHWZH010000045.1:0-42644 GCF_042728285.1 Streptomyces sp. NPDC060194
CGGTGGCTCCCCTCCTCAGCCACCGCGGCCGTCGACCCCCGGGACGCCTACCCCCCGCGCCCCGAGACGGATTCCGTCCGGCCGCTCCCCCGTGCGGTGTGGCCGGACAGGTCTCCCCCGTCGCGAACCCTCCGCCCCCCGGCCGGTGGTTCGCTGGGCTGAGCATGACAGCCCGGCATAAACGTCCGATGAACGCCGTGGTCGGCGGGTGCACGCGCGTAGAGCCGGACGAGCGGGTGGTAGCGGTAGCGGCCGGGCGCGGCGGACTCCAGGAGCGAGAGGTCGACGAGCGACTCCAGGAGGGACTCGGCCGCGTCGGCCGGCAGCCCGAGCGCCGCGGACGCGGCGGTGACGGTGATGTCGCGGCCGACGCGCGACAGCGTCCGGAAGGCGCGCTCCTGCGCGGGCGACAGCCGCGCCCGGCCCAGGTCGAACGCGGCCCGCACCGAGAGGCCTCCGGTGCTCAGCTCGTCGAGCCGCCGGTCCTCGTCGGCGAGCTTCGCGGCGAGCACGGAGACGGCCCAGGTCGGCCGGGCGGCGAGCCGGGCGCCGGCGATCCGCAGCGCGAGCGGCAGGAACCCGCAGGCGGCGACGGTGTCCAGCGCCGCCTGCCGCTCGCTGCGCACCCGCTCCTCACCGACGATCCGGGTGAACAGCCGCAGCGACTCCTCCGGCGAGAGCACGTCCAGGTCGACCGGGTACGCCGCCCCGAGCTCCGGCAGCCGCGCCCGCCCGGTGACGACCACCGCGCAGCCTGCCGCGCCCGGCAGCAGCGGAAGGACCTGGTCCGCGTCCTGGACGCCGTCGAGCACGAGCAGCACCCGCCGCCCGGCGAGCGCGGACCGCAGCAGCGCGGTCCGCTCGGCGAGCGGACCCGGTACGGCGTCGGGGGGTACGCCGAGTGCGCGCAGGAACGCGCCGAGGACGTGCGCGGGATGGACGGGGGCCGCGGGCGGGGCGCCGCGCGCCGCCCGGCCGGCCGGGACCGGGCGGCTCCCGGTGGGCAGCGGTTCGGCGCCGTACCGGGCCGCCGCGTCCCAGGCCGGGTCGGGAGCCCGCCACGACGGTTCGCCGCCGGTCAGGTCCGCGTACAGCTGCCCGTCGGGGAAGTGCGCGCGGACCGCGTGCGCGAGGTGCACGGCGAGCGCGGTCTTGCCGACGCCGCCGATGCCGGTGAGCGCGACGACGGGCGTCTGGGCGTCCGCGCCGTCCCCGCCCCCGCCCGCCAGCACCCGCCCGAGTGCGGCGGCGAGCGCCCGGCGGCCGGTGAAGTGAGCCGTACGGGGCGGGAGCTGGGCCGGCGTCGGCCAGGTCGTCTCCCGGCGTTGCCGAAGGCCGTCGTCGGGATCGGCCGGACGCGCGTGCGCGGGCTCGCACCCGGCGGACACGGTCGCGGACGTCGCGCCGGGGCTCCCCGCTGCCGCCGCGGCGGGCGCGGCCTCCCGGCCCGCATCCGTAGGGGCCGCCGATCCGTCCTCGCCTTCCGCCACCGCCGGGAGGACCGTGCCGCAGGCCTCCGCCGCCGCGCGGGCGCGTTCCAGCTCCTCGCCGGAGGGGCGGTCGCTCAGGGCGGGGTCGCCGCGGAGGATCCGGGTCTGGAGCGCGGCGAGCGCGGGGCCGGGCTCGACGCCGAGCTCGTCGGCGAGCAGGCGGCGGGTGTCGGCGTAGACGGCGAGCGCCTCGCCCTGCCGCCCGCTGCGGTACAGCGCGAGCATCTGCAGCTCGCGCAGGCGCTCCCGCAGCGGGTGGTCGGCTATGAGCCCGGTCAACTCCGCGACGGTGTCGGCGTGGCAGCCGACGTCGAGGTCCATGTCGAGGCGCGCTTCGAGGAGTTGCAGCCGCCACTCCTCCAACCGGGCCCGGTGCGCGGTCGCGTAGGGGCCCGGCACCCCGGCCAGCGGCTCGCCCTCCCACAGGGCGAGCGCCCGGTTGACCAGGACCCGCGCCCCGCACCGGTCGCCGACCTCCCGCGCCCGCTCGGCCTGCGCCCACCACTCCTCGGCCTCGGCCAGGTCGAGGTGCTCCGCGGCCGGCCCGGGTAGGCGCACGGTGTACCCGCCCGACTCGCCGACCAGCACCTGCGCGCCCACCGCCTTGCGCAGCCGGGAGGCGTACGTCCGGATCGCCGCCAGCGCCTGCGACGGGGGCGCGTCGCCCCACAGCGCGTCGATCAGCTCCGCCGCCGTCGCCGTGCGCCCCGGCCTGAGCAGCAGCGCGGCGAGCAGCGCCCGCTGCTGCGGCGACCCGGCGGGTAGGGTGACGCCACCGGCGTCGGCGCGCACGGGTCCGAGGACGCGGAAGTGGGGGGTGGCATTCATCCGGTCGCCTCCTGCCGGGCCGTGACCGCCGGTTCGCCCACGTGAGGACGCCAGTGTGCCCTGCGGAGCGGGTGGCGTCAGCAACCGGAATCCGCCGCGGACAAATTTGGAATGCCGCATAACGGACACCGCTGCGGTTTTCGCATCCAGGGCGCCTTGCCGCCAGGCATGGATTGCCAAGCGAATCCGGGTTCGGGCCTTGGCAAGTAATGTTCATGCCCCGTTCATGTCGCACAATGAACGGCCCCTCCGGTCGTGTGCGCACCTCCCCAAACGGAGTGCGCTCCTCCGGATGTGGAAACCGCATCACATAGCGTCCGCTCCATGACCCAGCTCGATGCGCGGCCCAAGGCCGGAGACACGGTACGGGGCGGCTCCGCGGGAGCCGCCCAGGACGGCGGTGTGCAGGGCAAGGGCCTCGGCGGCGGATCCGTCGGGCTGCTCGGCAGCGCGGTCATCGGCATCTCGACGGTCGCCCCCGTCTACTGCCTGACCTCCACCCTCGGCTCCACCGCCGGCGAGGTCGGGCTGCAGATGCCCGCCGTCTTCCTCGCCGGCTTCCTCCCGATGCTCCTGGTGGCGTTCGCCTACCGCGAGCTGAACCGGGTGATGCCCGACTGCGGCACGTCCTTCACCTGGACGGTCAAGGCGTTCGGCCCGCGGGTGGGCTGGATGTGCGGGTGGGGGCTCGTCATCGCGACGATCATCGTCCTCTCCAACCTGGCCGGTGTCGCCACCTCCTTCTTCTGGCTCCTCGCGGGCGAGGTCACCGGCAGCGACGCGGTCGCCGCGCTGGACGACAGCAAACCGGTCCACATCGTGACCTGCCTGGTGTTCATCGCCGCCGCCACCGCGATCAGCTACCGCGGGATGACCGCGACCAAGGGCGTGCAGTACGCGCTGGTCGGCCTGCAGCTCGCCGTGCTCGCCGTCTTCGTCGTGATGGCCTTCGCGAAGGCCGGCTCGGTCGACTTCCCGACCTCCGCCTCCTTCTCCTGGTCGTGGATGAACCCGTTCGCCGTCCAGTCCTTCGCCGCGTTCACCGCGGGCCTCTCGCTCTCGATCTTCATGTACTGGGGCTGGGACACCTGCCTCACCGCGAACGAGGAGACCGTCGGCAGCGACCGGACCCCCGGGCGGGCCGCGCTCATCTCCATGGTCGTCCTCGTCGGCGCGTACCTGGCCACCGCCGTCGCCGCGCAGATGCTCGTGGGCTCCGGCGACACCGGGCTCGGCCTCGCGAACCCCGAGACCTCCTCCAACGTCTTCGCCGAACTCGCCGGCCCCGTCATGGGCCCCGGCCTCGGCGTCCTGCTGTTCGTCGCCGTCCTCGCCTCCGCGGCGGCCAGCCTGCAGACGACGTTCATCCCCGTCGCCCGCACCGTCCTAGCCATGTCCACCTACGAGGCGCTGCCCGCCTCCTTCGCCCGCGTCCACCCGCGGTTCAAGACCCCGGGCCGGGCCACCGTCTGGGCCGGCGTCGCCACCGGCGTCTTCTACACCGTCATGACGCTCCTCAGCGAGAACGTCCTCGTCGACACGATCTACGCCCTCGGGCTCATGATCTGCTTCTACTACGCGCTCACCGCGTTCGCCTGCGTCTGGTACTTCCGGCACGAGCTCACCCGCTCGTCGCGCGACTTCCTCTTCAAGGCGCTGTGCCCCGGCGTCGGCGGCGTCCTGCTCACCGCGGTCTTCGCCAAGACCCTCTACGACATGTGGGACCCCGCCTACGGCAGCGGCTCCTCCGTCCTCGGCGTCGGCTCCGTCTTCGTCATCGGCGTCGGCCTGCTGCTGCTGGGCGCGGTCCTGATGACGGTGATGTCCCGCCTCAGCCCGGCGTTCTTCCGCGGCGAGGTCCTCACCAAGGAGACCCCGTCCCTGGTGGTCGAGGACTGAGCGCGGCAGGACGACCCGACCCGCCGAGAACTCTCGGCCCGGCCGGCGTCCGAGGCCGCCGGCCGGAGGCGGGTACCCGTGGCGGAGCCGCGAGGCCCCGCTGCCGGCCGCTCAGGCCCCCGCGCCCGCCGCCACGTGACGGCCGCGACCGCCGCGCGCACCTGCGCCCGGGAGCCGCGAGACTCCTCGCCGCCGCCCGGGGCTGTCGCGGAGTCGCGGTCCGGGGGGCGGGACGGAGTCCTGACGGGGGGCCGGGGTACGGAACATATGCTCGGGCGCATGACTGACGTGACGATGCCCACGGCCAACGCGATGCGCCGCGCCCTGCGCAGGGCGAGGGACGGCGTCGCCCTCGACGCCACCGAGGCGACGGTCCTGCTGCAGGCCCGCGGCGAGGACCTCACCGCCCTGTCCGCCGCGGCGGCCCGGGTGCGGGACGCCGGCCTGGAGGCCGCGGGCCGGCCGGGCGTCATCACGTTCTCCAAGAAGGTCTTCATCCCCCTGACCCGCCTCTGCCGGGACAGGTGCCACTACTGCACCTTCGTCACCGTCCCCGGCAAGCTCCGCCGCGCGGGCCACGGCATGTTCCTCTCCCCGGACGAGGTCCTGGACATCGCCCGCAAGGGCGCGGCCGCGGGCTGCAAGGAGGCCCTGTTCACCCTCGGCGACCGCCCCGAGGACCGCTGGCCCGAGGCGCACGAGTGGCTGGAGGCGGAGGGCTACGACGACACCCTCGCCTACGTCCGCGCGATGGCGATCCGGGTCCTGGAGGAGACCGGCCTCCTCCCGCACCTCAACCCCGGCGTGATGACCTGGCAGGACCTCCAGCGGCTCAAGCCCGTCGCCCCCAGCATGGGGATGATGCTGGAGACGACCGCGACCCGCCTGTGGAGCGAGCCCGGCGGCCCCCACCACGGCTCCCCGGACAAGGAGCCCGCCGTCCGCCTGCGCGTTCTGGAGGACGCGGGCCGCTCCAACGTCCCCTTCACCTCCGGCCTGCTCATCGGCATCGGCGAGACCTACGAGGAGCGCGCCGAGTCCGTCTTCGCGCTCCGGAAGGTCTCCCGCGCCTACCACGGCATCCAGGAGGTCATCGTCCAGAACTTCCGCGCCAAGCCGGACACGGCGATGCGCGGGATGCCCGACGCGGAGCTGGAGGAGCTCGCCGCGACGATCGCCGTGACCCGGCTGCTGCTCGGCCCCGACGCCCGTATCCAGGCCCCGCCGAACCTCGTCGACGCCGAGTACGCGCTGATCGTGGACGCCGGCATCGACGACTGGGGTGGCGTCTCCCCGCTGACCCCCGACCACGTCAACCCCGAGCGCCCCTGGCCGCACATCGACGAACTCCGCGCCCGTACCGCCGAGTCGGGCTTCTGCTTGCGCGAACGCCTCACGATCTACCCGGAGTTCATCGCCCGGGGCGAGCCGTGGCTCGACCCGCGCCTGCTCCCGCACGTCCGCGCGCTCGCCGACGCCGAGACGGGCCTCGCCCGCGAGGACGCGGCCCCCGTCGGCCTGCCCTGGCAGGAGCCCGACGAGGCGTTCACCGCGACGGGCCGCACCGACCTGCACCGCACGATCGACACCGAGGGCCGCACCGGCGACCGCCGCGACGACTTCGACGCGGTCTACGGCGACTGGGCGGAGCTCAAGGAGGCCGCCGCGCCCGGAATGGTCCCCCAGCGCATCGACACCGACGTCCGCGCCGCGCTGCGTCAGGCCGCCGACGACCCGACGAAGCTCACCGACGACGAGGCCCTCGCCCTCCTGCACGCCGACGGCCCCGCCCTCGACGCGCTCTGCCGGATCGCCGACGACATCCGCAGGACGGTCAACGGCGACGAGGTCACGTACGTCGTCACCCGCAACATCAACTTCACCAACGTCTGCTACACCGGCTGCCGCTTCTGCGCGTTCGCCCAGCGCCGCACCGACGCCGACGCCTACACCCTCTCCCTCGACCAGGTCGCCGACCGGGCCGCGCAGGCGTGGGACGTCGGCGCGGTCGAGGTGTGCATGCAGGGCGGCATCCACCCCGACCTGCCCGGCACCGCGTACTTCGACATCGCCCGCGCGGTGAAGGAGCGCGTGCCCGGCATGCACGTGCACGCGTTCTCGCCCATGGAGGTCGTCAACGGGGCCTCGCGCACCGGCCTGTCGATCCGCGAGTGGCTGACCGCGGCGAAGGAGGCGGGCCTCGACTCGATCCCCGGCACCGCCGCCGAGATCCTCGACGACGAGGTCCGCTGGATCCTCACCAAGGGCAAGCTGCCGGCCGCCTCCTGGATCGAGGTCGTCGAGACCGCGCACGAGGTGGGGCTGCGCTCGTCCTCCACCATGATGTACGGCCACGTCGACCAGCCGCGGCACTGGCTCGGCCACCTCCGCACGCTCGCCGCGATCCAGCAACGCACCGGCGGCTTCACGGAGTTCGTGACCCTCCCCTTCATCCACACCAACGCGCCCGTCTACCTGGCCGGCATCGCCCGCCCCGGTCCGACGACCCGCGACAACCGCGCGGTCACCGCGATGGCGCGCGTCCTCCTGCACCCGCACATCCCCAACATCCAGACCAGCTGGGTGAAGTTGGGCGCCGAGGGCGCCGCCGAGATGCTCCGCTCCGGCGCCAACGACCTCGGCGGCACGCTCATGGAGGAGACCATCTCCCGTATGGCCGGCTCCCGTTACGGCTCCTACCGGTCCATCCAGGACCTGGAGTCCATCGCCACCGCCGCCGGCCGCCCCTCCCGCCCCCGCACCACCCTCTACGGCGACGTCCCCGCCGAACGCGTCGAGGCCGCCCGCGCCTCCGACGGCCACCTCCCGGACCTCCTTCCGGTCCTGGACTGAGAGCGGGGGGAGGGTGGGGCCCGCCCGCGAAACCCTGCGGGTCCGACGGGAACCGCGCCCGGTGTCAAGGGCGTGTAAAGACTGCCGGGGTCCGGCAGTGTGTTCGGGTGGGGTCGTGGGAGAGGGTTCCGGTAGGCCGGACAGGGGGGAGGACGCGGTGGCCGTTTTTCTGGGGATCGGGATCGCGGGGCTGGTGCTGCTCGCGTTGTCGCTGGTGTTCGACGGGGTGCTGGAGGGGCTGTTCGACGGGGTCAGCGCGTTGGAGGGCCTCTTCGAGGGGCTGTTCTCGCTGCCGGTGCTCGCCGGGTTCACGTCGATGTTCGGGTTCGCGGCGGCGATCGCGCTGGGCACGACCGGCATGGGGGCCGGTCCCGCCGCGGCGGTCGGCGTCGGCGGGGGAGTGGTGGCCGGCTGGGGCGCGCTGCGGTTCAGCAGGGCGCTGATGCGGGACCAGACGGACGGGACGCCCCGCGGCAGCGACCTCATCGGCAGCTCGGGCACGGTCGTGACGCCGATCCCCGTCGAGGGCTACGGCGAGGTCATGCTCCGGGTCGCCGGCGCGCCGGTGAAGTTCGCCGCCCGCTCCACCGTCCCGCTGGCCCGGGGGGCCGAGGTCTGGGTCGAGGCCTCCCTGTCATCGACCTCGGTCGCGGTCCGCCCGGTCGAACGCTGAGCGGGACGGCCGTCCACCGCACGACGTCACAGGGCCCGCCGCCGTAGCCCCGCCGCCCGGCACCCGCCGAGCGCACCCCGCTCCACCCGGCGCCGGTGCCGCGACGCCGCTTCCCACCCGCCGCCGAGCGCGCACCACCCCGCTCCCCACGACGCCGCGCCCGCACCACCGGCCCCACCCTGTGCCACGCCCGCACCACCCGCTCCACCCCGCCACACCTGTACGCACACACGCACATCCATGGGGGTATCCACATGAGTCCCGTTCTCATCGCGGTGGCCGGAGTCGTCGTACTCCTGGTCCTGCTCGCGCTCGTCGTCATCACGCGGTACAAGGTCGCCGGGCCCAGTGAGGCGTTCATCATCACCGGGCGGCGGGGGAAGCGGTCGATCGACCCGGAGACGGGGCGGGTGTCGACCGACAACAGCGGCCAGAAGGTCGTGGTCGGCGGCGGCGTGTTCGTCGTGCCGTTCGTGCAGCAGAAGTTCACCCTCGACCTCTCCTCCCGGCACATCCCGATCTCGGTCCGCGGCGCGGTCACCCTGCGCGGGGTGAAGGCGAACCTGGAGGGCGTCGCGATCGTCAAGGTCGGCGGCAGCGAGGACGCGATCCGGGCCGCCGCCCAGCGGTTCCTGCAGCAGCAGAACGGGATCGTCGGCTTCACCCAGGAGGTGCTGTCCGGCGCGCTGCGCGCGATCGTCGGGCGGATGTCGGTGGAGGACATCATCCGCGACCGGGCCGCGTTCGCCGGCCAGGTCGCCGAGGAGGCGGAGGCCTCCCTCAGCGGCCAGGGCCTGGTCCTCGACGCGTTCCAGATCCAGGACATCACCACCGAGGGCTCCTACCTGGAGGACCTCGGCCGCCCGGAGGCCGCCCGCGCCCGCCAGGAGGCGGACATCGCGGAGGCGATCGCCAAGCGCGCCTCGGAGCAGGCCCGCCTGAAGGCCGCCGAGGAGATCGCGATCGCCGAGCGGACCTTCTACCTGAAGCAGGCGGAGATCCGCGTCGAGACCGAGGCGGCCGCCGCCAAGGCCAACGCGGCCGGCCCGCTCGCCGAGGCGGCCCGCCAGCAGGAGGTCCTCACCGAGCAGGAGAAGGTCGCCGAGCGGCAGGCCGCCCTGACCGACCGCGAACTCGACACCAAGGTCCGCAAGCCGGCCGACGCGGCCCGCTACCAGGCCGAGCAGGAGGCGGAGGCCCGCCGGATCGCGCAGGTCAAGGAGGCGGAGGCCGACGCCCAGCGGGCCCGGCTGACCGGTGAGGGCGAGAAGGCGCACCGCGCCGCGCTCGCCGACGCCGTCCGCATCGAGGGCGAGGCCGAGGCCGCCGCGATCGGCGCGAGGGGCGCGGCGGAGGCCGACGCGATGCGCAAGAAGGCGGAGGCGTTCGCGCAGTACGGCGACGCGGCCGTCCTGCAGATGCTCGTCCAGGTGCTGCCGGACGTCGTCGCGAAGGCGTCGGAGCCGATGAGCGCGATCGACAAGATGACGGTCATCTCCACCGACGGCGCGAGCCAGCTCTCCCGCACGGTCGCCGACAACGTCGCCCAGGGCGTCGAGCTCCTCAACTCGACCACGGGCGTGGACATCGTCGAGATGCTCAAGGGCATCACCGCGCAGCGCTCGGGCGACCACGACGTGAACGGCCACCCGAAGCAGGGGCAGATCGACGTCGGCTGATCGGTGCGAGGGGCGCGTCCGCCGGGGCCACCGGGGGACGCGCCCCTCGGCTTTCGGCGTGAGCGGAGCGATCGGAGCGATCGGAGCGATCGGAGCGATCCGGTCAAAAACGTCGACCTGGCCGACACTTCGCAAAGCATCCTGCTGCCGTTCGCGTTCCGATCGGTCGATTACAGTGCAGCGCCATGAGCGCAGCAGGAACCGCCGTGTGGGGCCGCGTCGAGCAGCAGGACTTCCGGAGCAGGGTGCGCGGCACACTGCTCGGCACCGCGCTCGGCGACGCGCTGGGCACCGGCGTCGCGGCCGCCTCGCTCGCGGAGATCCGGGCCGCGCACGGCCCCGACGGCGTCGGCGACCTCGTCCCCGCGCACGGCCGCCGCGGCGCCGTCTCCGCCGCCACCCAGCTCGCCCTGTTCACCGTCGACGGCCTGGTGCGCGCCCAGGTCCGCCGCGACACCGGCGCCTGGCACCCGCCCACCGACCTGCACCGCGCCTACCGCCGCTGGTACGCCACGCAGAAGGAGTGGGGCCCCGACGAGCGCCGCAAGGACGACGGCTGGCTGGCCCGCGAGGAGTGGCTCTACGCCCGCCGCGACGCCTCCCGCGACTGCCTGCGCGCGCTCGCCGACGAACGCGTCGGCACCCTCGACTCCCCCCGCCACCCGACCGCCCGCGGCCCGGAGGCGGTGACCCGCTCGGGCCCGTTCGGGCTGCTCGTCGGCTGGGAGCCGCAGCTCGTGATGCAGCTCGCCGTGGAGGGCGCGGTGCAGACCCACGGCCACCCCGTCGCGTACCTCGCGGCCGGCGCGTACGCCGTGGTCGTGCACGCGCTGGCGCGCGGCGAGGGGCTCGACGCGGCCGTGCAGCGGGCGCTCGGCCTGCTCGCGGCCCGCGCCGGCCACGAGCCGGTGACCGAGGCCCTGCAGCGCGCGCTCGGCGCCGTGCGGCAGGGGCTGCCGTCGGCGGAGCGGGTCGAGGCGCTCGGCGCGGGCGGCGCCCCGGGGGCCGCGGCCGACGAGGCGCTGGCCGTCGCCGTGTACTGCGCGCTGGTCGCCGAGGACGTACGGCACGGGCTGCGGCTCGCGGTGAGCCACGGCGGGCCCTCGGCCGCGACGGGGGCGCTGTGCGGGGGGCTGCTCGGCGCGCTGCACGGCGAGACGGCGCTGCCGCCGGGCTGGCTGGTGGAGCTGGAGGGCCGGGCCACGGTCCTGGAGCTGGCGGACGACTTCGCCATGGAGATGACGCAGGGCGCAGCGCTCCACGGCCCCGCCGCCTCCGCCCCGGGCTGGCTCGCCCGCTACCCGCGCGCCTGAGCCGGCGGCGGGGCGCCTGTGGGAACGGGCCGCGTCCGGGCACAGGCGTGCCCCCTCGGCCGGGACGGCGAACCAGTCGAGAGGGCCCGTGGGTGGTGCCTGTGGTGCCTGTGGTGCTGTGGGGGGACGATCGTGCACGACGTACCGGGTATCGCCGGGGCCGACATCAGCCGATGTCGAACGAACCCCGGCCCACCTGGGTGACGAACGCGTTCCACGACCCGGACTCGAAGGAGATCGCGGGCCCCGACACCACCTTGGAGTCCCGCACGGCGATGTCCCGCACCGGCGACATCACCTCGACGCAGGCGCCGTTCGCGGCCGAGTACGAGGACTTCGTCCAGCGGTCCGTGCCACCCTGCTGAATTGCCATGTTCTGCTCCGAGTTCGCGAGTTCCGTTTGCGCCACCATTCGTTGATGGCGCGATCGACGCTACTCGCCGACCCACCACTGGGGCCCCATCGTTCACTCGACTTGGGGGCATATTCCAGAAGTACCTCCCGCCCGGGGGCGGCGAGGGTGTACGGTTCCCGCTTCACCGTCGAGGTGGCCGGAATTCGGCCCTCCTGTTGGGGACTTGGGGCCCAGCGAGGAGGCCCCCGCTCAGCCCGGCTGGAGCCCCGACCCGCGCGCGAAGCTCTTCGCGATCTCGATGATGTACCCGCGCGACTGGTCGGCGTTGAGCGCCTGCGCCCGCAGGTGCTCGTACATCACCGCGTACTTCTGGACGTCGTTCGTCTTCTCCAGGTACAGGTCGCTGGTGACGCCCTCGATGTAGACGACGCTGGAGTCGGAGGTGTCGGGGAACTCCAGGATCGCGTACTGCCCGGTCACCCCGGGGTGCGCGCCCATGCTGAACGGCATGACCTGCACGGTGACGTGCGGCAGGTTGGACAGCTCGATGAGGTGCTCCAGCTGCTCGACCATCACCGGTCCGCCGCCCACCGCCCGCCGCAGCGCCGCCTCGTCGAGGACCGCCCACAGCCGCAGCGGCGACTCGTCGAAGATGCGCTCCTGGCGGCGCAGCCGCACCTGGACCCGCTTCTCGATCTCGGCCGGCGTCGACTCCGGCGCCCCGCCCTGGACCATCGCCTGCGCGTAGGCGCGGGTCTGCAGCAGGCCGGGGATGACCTGGGACTCGAACAGGCGCAGGCTGGCCGCGTCGGTCTCCAGGCCGATGTAGACGCTGTAGGGGATGTCGCCGAACGCGTGCCACCAGCCCTGCTGGCGGCTGTCCTTGGCCATCTGCATCAGCGAGTCGACGATCCGGATGTCCTCGACCTCGTACACCCCGCACAGGTCGCGCACGTCGCGCTGGCTGATCGAGCGGCGGCCGTTCTCCAGTCGGCTGATCTTCGACTGGGACACCAGCAGGCGCTCCGCGACCTCCTCGGCCGTCATGCCCTTGAGCTCGCGCAGCCGGCGCAGCTCCTGGCCCAGACGACGCCGCCTGACGGTGGGATTGACATTGGACGCCACGGTAGGTGCACCTCCGGCTTGCGCACGCCCGATGCCCGCGTGCGCGCTTGCTCGCTGACTGACTGTCACTGCTTCCGAGCAGGTTGCCACTACGGTGCGGGTCCGCGCTGGAAAACTCCCCACCAGGCCCGTCTCGGCGGTGGACACGGACACGCGGGGCGGCGAAACCTTTCGCCGCGGCCGGTGCGTACCGGCCGGACGGAAGGTCCGCCGCCCCGCGCGCCGCGTGCGGCTCCCGGAACGGGCTTGCTGCGACGCCGACGTGACGCGGCGTCAGTGGGCGACGGCCCGGGCCATCGTCTCCGCCGGCCGGCGTTGCGCCTGCGACGGTTGCTGCGCCCCGGCCCGGTCCCGGCGGGGCTGGGCGGCGACCCCGTTCTGGACGTCCATCACGGCGTGCGCCACGAGGCCGCCCATGGGGTCGTGCCGGATCAGGTCCCGGAGGCGGGAGCGCGAGGAGCGCCCCTCGTTGCCGGGGTAGAGGTGCTTGCCGAGCCCCACCGCGTGGGCGAGGGCGGCGAGCGCCGCGGTCCGGGGGTCCGGCGGGACGCCGGTGCGGATCGCGGAGTCGAGCCGTGCCTTGATCTCCCTGCTGGTCACCGACTCGGTCGCCTGGTAGCGCGTCGTCGGCAGCACCCCGCACATCTGGCCCGCCACGGCATGCACCATGCCGCACCGCTCCAGATGCGAGAGATACGTCTGGCGGAGCCCCAGTCGGGGCCCGCCTATCCAGTGGACGGCGCGCACGGGACTGCCGCGCCTGCGCAGCAGTTCGAGCGCGGAGTCCAAAGTCGGATCTCCGGTCGGCCGTGGCATCACCACGGCGATACGATCCCCGTCTGGGGCTATCCGTCCTGCCAGCGCCAGCTCCACTAGCTGTGCGCCTGCCAGGCCGAGGTCGAGCGACTGCGGCTGCGCCGTGGTACCCGTGGCCGGGTCCAGGGCGAGCAGCAGAAGCTCCTCAGGAATTGTTCTGCGGCTCTTGCCCATCCATGCCTCCCCGCGTGGATGAGTGACAGGGTGACCCCTCTCACATTGGCTTGTCGAGAGTGCCTGACCGGTTCGTGCCGGAACCGGAAGGTATGTCGTACTCGTCTGGCACGGTTGCCAGGGGGGCACACAGGACACTGGTAGATGGTTCGGACAGGCGAGCGGACCGGCAGGGACGGCTCGCGCGGCGTATTGAGGAGGCATCGGTGGCGGGCGAGACCCCCGACAGGTCGGAGCAGCGGAAGGCGTCCTCGGCGGGGACGGCCTCGTCGGTGGGTGATCCGCGGCTGTCGGTGCGGGGTGAGGGCGGCGGTGGCACCGTCCCGCGGCCGGGCGGGCGCGCGCCGGCGCCGGACCAGCCGACGGCGGTCTTCCGCGTGCCGCGCGGCGCCGACGAGCCCGCGCCGGAGCGATCCGCGGAGCCCTCCGACGGTGCGGACGCCCCCTCCGCGCCCCCTGAGGGGGCCGCGGAGGGCCCTGAGCGCCCCACGGACGCCCCCGACGCCCCCGACTCGACCCCGGACACCTCCGACGCCGCTCCGGCCCGCGAGGATGCCCCCGCGCCCTCCGCCCCCGACGCGGACCCGGCCGGGTCCGGCCCGGTCCCGGTCGCCGCGGACGCCGAGACGGCCGAGACCGACCCCGTCGCGGCCGCGGGCAACGCCCCCACCGAAGAGCTCCCCCCGCCCCCCGCCGATGCGGATGCGAAGACTCCGGTCCCCGCCGACGCCCCCGCCGACCCCTCCGCCGACGCCCCCGCCGACAAGGACGCCCGCCTGCGCGAGGCGGTCGCCGCATGGGTCGCGACGACGGACCCGGACGAGGCCCCGGCCTCCGGTGCCGACGCCGAGCGTGACACCCCCGCCACGGACGAGGACGCACCGGCCGACAAGGCCGGAGCCGCAGATGAAGGCGAGCGGCCCGAGCGCGAGACGTCCTCGGACACCGCGGCCCCGGCTGACGCCGGGCCGACCGCCCCGGCCGCGCGCGAGCCCGAGGACACGCCGCCGACCGCTGACGGCGAGCCCGTCGCCGAGGTGGACGAGCAGCCCGCGGACGCGCCGGGGGGCGCGGAGGGCGAGTCCGACGCTGCGGCGGAGGCGAAGGATTCGGCCACCGAGGGCAAGGCCGCGGACGCCGCCGCGGAGGACGGTCGCGGCGAGCCTAAGGACGGGCCCGAGGATGCGCCGCCGGCCGCCGCGTCCGACGCCGACGCGCGGGACCGGGCGTCGGCCGACGACGGCGTACGGGACGGGGCCGCGGAATCCGCCGCGGAGGATGGTCGGGGCGAGCCGGAGGACGGGCCCGAGGATGCGCTGCCGGCCGCCGCGTCCGACGCCGACGCGCGGGACCGGGCGTCGGCCGACGACGGCGTACGGGGCGGGGCCGCGGACGCCGCCGCGGACGGCGACGGTGATGCAGACGCAGACGTAAAGGTCGATCAGCCGACCGGGGTGTTCCGGGTCGGGGCGGCGCGGAAGGAGGCGGACCGGCGGGAGGAGCCGGACCAGCGGACGGCCGTGTTCCGCGCGGTGAAGGCGCCGCCGGAGGCGGACGTGGAGCGGACGAGCACGTTCGTGCCGCTGCGGGGGCCGGACGAGCGGAAGGCGGAGCCCGCGCGGCCGAAGAAGCCCGCGCCGGAGAAGAGCGTCGCGCCCGAGCGCCCCGCCGCGCTGGGCGAGGCCGCGCCCGCGAAGGCCCCCGTGCCCGACGCCGAGCACACCCGCACCCAGCCCGTCCCCCCGCGGCCGCCGCTGGACCTGCTCGCCGAGCTGACGAACACCCCGCCGCCGCCGGAGACGCCGACGCGGACCGTCGTGCGGCGGATCAAGGTGTGGACGCCGCTGCTCGTCCTGCTGCTGATCGTCTTCGCGATCGTGCAGGCCGTCCGGCCGCTCCCGGCCCCCGAGCTCGCGCTCACCTCCGACGCGTCGTACACCTTCGACGGGGACGACCTGCGGCTGCCGTGGCCCGGTCAGGGGCAGTCCGCGGTCTCCGTGGAGGGCGTCGGCAGCCTCGGCACCGAGGGCAAGCAGGAGCCGAAGGCGATCGCGAGCGTCGCGAAGGTGATGACCGCCTACGTCATCCTCAAGGAGCACCCGCTCAAGGGCGACGAGCCCGGTCCGGCGATCGAGGTCGACGCGCAGGCCGAGAAGGAGTCGGCCTCGGCCGACGAGTCGACGGCGAAGCTGGAGGAGGGCCAGAAGTTCAGCGAGCAGCAGATGCTGCAGCTGCTCCTGATCCCCTCCGGCAACAACGTCGCCCGCCTGCTGGCCCGTTGGGACGCCGGCGACACCAAGTCCTTCGTCGCCAAGATGAACGCCGCGGCGGACGACCTGGGGATGAAGAACACGACGTACACCGACCCCAGCGGCCTGGAGAAGGAGACCGTCAGCACCGCGGAGGACCAGCTCAAGCTCGCCGCGGCGGTGATGAAGAACGACGTCTTCCGGAAGATCGTCGACATGCCGGACACCGACGTCGAGGGCATCGACGGCAAGATCTACAACAACAACACGCTGCTGCTGCGGCCCGGCGTCAGCGGCATCAAGACCGGTTCGTCCACGCCGGCCGGCGGCAACCTCATGTGGTCCGCGCAGACCGAGGTCGACGGCAAGCCGCGCCGCATCCTCGGCGTCGTCATGAACCAGCAGGCCGGCAGCGGCATCGTCTACGAGAGCCTGCAGCTGTCCCTCGACAACAGCTACAAGCTGATCCAGGCCGCGCAGGCGGGCGTCACCTCGGCGACGGTCGTCAAGAAGGGGACGGTCGTCGGCCACGTCGACGACGGGCTCGGCGGGCAGACGCCCGTCGTCACCACGAAGGACCTCAAGGCGGTCGGCTGGGGCGGCCTGAAGGTCGACCTCCGCCTCACCGACGGCGGCGAAACGGTCCCCCACTCCGCGGACGCCGGCACCGTCGTCGGCTCCCTCGCGGCGGGCACGGGTCCCGGCCGCACCGCGGTCCCGGTCGCCCTGCAGTCCGACCTGACGGAACCGGGCTTCACGGACAAGCTGACCCGCGTGGGGTAGGGCGCGGGCACGCTGACCGGGGCGGGCGGCGGCACTGTCGTCACCCCACCTCGCTGCGGGCAGTCGTGCCGCAGGGCGAGCGGGGTGCCCCCTGCGCGAGCGGGGGCCGAGAGCTCGGGGAAGGGCGGGGACAGCCCGCGGTGCCGAGCGCCGCGACCGTCCGCGCCCGCCGTGGTCGGCTCCTGCGGCGGAGCCGCACCGCGGCGTTGTCGGTGCCGCAACCTAGAATCGAGCCTCCAGCAGGGGTCCCGTAACCCGTCCGACAGGGGGAGCATGCGCGCTGAGGTCCGGTCCGACGCACCCGCCGCGATCCCCGCGCAGCGGGCGGGGGAGGGGCCGCGCCCCGGCCGCTGGGCGCGCGCCCGCCACCCCGCCACCGTGGTGACGGCGATCGCCGCGCTCGCCCACCTGGTGTGGCTGTTCACGGTCAGCTCCAGCGGCGGCGACCTCGCCGCGCAGGACGCGTGGGCGGAGTTCGTCGGCCGCCACCCGGACTCGGCCTACAACCTCGCCTGGTACGGCGGCATGCACCCGGTCTCCTACAGCGTCCTCTCGCCGTACCTGATGTCGGTGCTCGGCGTGCGGACGACGATGATGGCGGCGGGCACGGTCGCCGCGGGCCTGCTGACCCTCGTCCTGACCCGCACGCGGGCGACCCCCTACGTCTACCCCGCCGCCCTGACCGGCGTGTTCGCGCTGATGTGCAACGCCGCGTCGGGGCGGGTGACGTTCGCGCTGGGGACGATGTTCGGTCTTGCGGCGGTCGCCTGCGTGTTCTGCCCCCCGCACGGCTGGCTGCGGCGCGGCAAGGCGGTCGCGGCCGCGGTGTGCGCGGCGCTGGCGACGGCGGCGAGCCCCGTGGCGGGACTGTTCGTGGGGCTGGTGGCGGCCGCGCTGTTCCTGTCCCGCCGCCGCCCCGCCGCGTTCGCGCTGGGGCTCGCTCCGGTCGTGGTCGTCGTCGTGTCGTCCTGGCTGTTCCCGTTCTCCGGCACCCAGCCCATGGGCTTCGTCTCGGCGCTGCTGCCCGTCCTCGCCTCCGCCGCCGTCTTCCTGCTCTGCCCGTGCGAGTGGCGCACGGTCCGCCTGACCGCCGCGATCTACGCCGCCGCCGTCCTCGTGTGCGCCGCCGTCGACTCGCAGATCGGCTCCAACATCACCCGGCTGGCGATGCTGTTCACCGGGACCGTCCTCGTCGCCGCGCTCCCGCCGCGCCCGTGGCCCCTCCTCAGCCGCGCCACCGCGCTGCTCCTCGCCTGCGCCGCGTTCGTCGGGTGGATCGGGTACAAGTCCGTCGAGGACGTCGTCCAGATGCGGCCCGTCGCCGCGTGGAACCGCGAACTCGCGCCGCTCATCGCCCGGTTGGAGTCCGCCGGCGCGGACCGGGGGCGGGTCGAGGTCGTCCCGCCCAGCAGTCACCGCGACGCCTCCGCGCTCTCCCCGTACGTCAACCTCGCCCGCGGCTGGAACCGGCAGGCGGACATGGAGCGCCACACCCTCTTCTACGACGGCACCCTCAACGCCGCCACCTACCACGACTGGCTCCGCCGCTGGGCCGTCCACTACGTCGTCCTCCCCGAGGGCCGCCCCGACGAGGACGGCGGCGGCGTCCGCGAGGCCGAACTGCTCCTCCAAGGCCAGCCCTACCTCCGCGAGATCTGGTCCGACCCCCACTGGACCCTCTACGCCGTCCGCAACCCCGTCCCCCTCGCCGACCCGCCCGCCACCGTCGACCACGCCGGCGACGGCCAGCTCACCGTCCGCCTCCGCGAACCCGGCCGCGCCCTCGTCCGCGTCCCCTACACCCCCTGGCTCGGCCTCGTCGACGCCACCGGCCGCAGCCTCGAAGCCCCCCGACGCGACGACGACACCGGCGAGTACGTCAACACCTCCGGCTGCCTCATGCCGGCCGAGAAGGACGAGACCGGCGACGAGTGGACCGTCCTCGTCGCCCCCCACGCCGGCATCTACCGCCTGGCCGCGCCGTACCAGCTGCCGCGGGGGACGGGGTGCCCGGAGGAGTTGCGGTAGCGGGGAGAGACCGGGACTTTCGGCCGAGGCGGGGCCATTGCCAGCCGAGGGCTGAGCCTTCCCCGCCGAGGGCTGAGCCTTCTCCGCCGAGGCGGGCAAAAACTTTCAGCCCGGCCGGCGCTTGAGGCCGCGCGGGCGCAGCCCGTGCATTCGCGGCAGAGCCGTGAACTGGTGAGCGCGTCCGAGCCGTAAAAACTCTCAGCCCGGCCGGCGCTTGAGGCCGCGCGGGCGCAGCCCGTGCATCCGCGGCGGAGCCGCGAGCAACTGAGCGCGTCAGAGCCGCGAAAACTTTCAGCCCGGCCGGCGCTTGAGGCCGCCCGGGCGCAGCCCGTGCATCCGCGGCGGAGCCGCGAAGGGGGGCCGGGGGGGCGACACACCCGCGAGTCGATCACCGCTCGCACGCATGACCGGCCCCATTCCGGAGCACTCTCCGGAGGGACCGCCCCGCCTGCCCCACCGAGAGGCCTCCCCCATGCGCTGGACGATCACCCTGCTCCGCCTCCTGACCCTCCTCGCCTCCCTCGCCGCGATCATCACCGTCGCCATCGGCACCACCGCCCTGATGCGCCCGACCGGCCTCGGCCACCTCCTCGCCCTGCCGCTGACGGCCGGCGTCGGCTTCCTCCTGATCGGCGCGGCGTGGTCCCCGCCCCGCGCCCTGCGGGTCCGCGAGCGCGCCCGCCGGGCCCGGCGGCGGACGGCGGCGTCCGTCACGCCCCCCCGAGCCCTGCCTGCCGCGCCCGGACGATGACCTCCGCCCTGCTCGCCGCCTGAAGCTTCGCGAGGATGTTGGAGAGGTGGTTGCGGACGGTCTTCGGGCTCAGGGCGAGCCGCCGGGAGATCGCCAGGTTGTCGAGCCCGCGCGCCACGAGGTCCAGCAGCTCCCGCTCGCGTGACGTCAGCTCGGGCAGGGGCGTCGGCGCCGCACCGGGACTGCGCAGCCCGGTGAGGTACGCCATCGCGCGCGACGCGACGGCGGGCCCGAGGACCACCCCGCCCTCCGCCACCGTCCGCACCGCCCGGTCGATCTCGGCCGGCGCGGCCCCCTTCAGCAGATAGCCCCGCGCCCCCGCCCGCATCGCGGCGAACACCGAGTCGTCGTCGTCCAGCATCGTCACGACCAGCACCGCCGTACCGGGCCGGTGCCGCAGCACCTCCCGCGTCGCCTCGATCCCCGACGGGGCGTGGTCGCCCAGGTGCAGGTCCATCAGCACCACGTCCGGCCGGTGCTCGCGCGCCGCGGCCACCGCCCCCTCGGCCGTCTCCGCCTCCCCGACGACGTCGAGCCCGGGCAGCGAGCCGAGCAGCGCGGACATCCCCATCCGGAAGACGGGGTGGTCGTCGACGACGAGCACCCGCGTGACGCCGTCACCGTCCGGGCCGACGCGGGCGCCGTCGGGGCCGCGGTCACTCGCCACGGTCCACCGCCCCGGCCCTGACGTCGGCCACCGCGCCGTCGTGCGCGCCGGTCCGCGGTGGCGCGACCGCCCCCGCCTGCCCGCCCGGGACGTCGGCCGCCGCCCCCGCGTCGGGGACGCGCAGCGTCAGGCGGGTGCCGCGGCCGTCCCGGCCCGGCCCCCAGGCGACCGTGCCGCCGACGCCCTCCGCGCGCTCGCGGACGGACGTGGTGCCGACACCGGGCCGGACGGTGGCGTCGTCGATGCCGCGGCCGTCGTCCTCGACGGTGACGACGAGGCCGGCGTCCGCCGTACGGCGCAGCTCCACGACGCAGGTGCGGGCGCCGGAGTGCCGGGCCACGTTGCGCGCGGCCTCGGCGACGACCGCGTAGACCGCGCCGGCGACCTCCGGCGCGGGCTCGGGCGGGTCGCCGTCCGCGCGGACGACGACGGCGAGCCCGTCGGCCTCGTAGCGCATCACCAACTCCCGCAGCGCGGGTAGGAGTCCGAGCTCGGCGAGGACGGGCGGCACCAGGCCGCGCGCCAGGACCCGTACCTCCTCCACCCGGGCGTCGACCTCCGCCCGCAGCCGGACGAGCAGCGGGTCGGCCGCCTCCGGCGGGAGGTTGCGGACGGCGGCGAGGCCCAGGCCGATGCCGGCGAGCGCGGGGCCGATCTGATCGTGCAACTCCCGTCGCAGAAGCCGCCGTTCGTCGTCCCGTGCGGCGGCGAGCCGGCCGCGCGACTCGCGCAGCGCCTCCGTGACGGCGGCCAGGTGGACGGCGCTCGCGACCACCGGGGCGACCTCCGCGAGCGCGGCGCGGGCCCGCCGGTCGAGGCGCTCCCCGGGGCGCGGCCAGACGTGCAGCGCGCCGGCCGGCTCCCCGCCGACGACCAGCGGGACGTCGGTCAGCTCCCCGCGCGGGCCGGGCGCGCCCACCGTCACCACGGCCCCGCCCGCCGCGTCGAGGACCCGTACCGCGCCGAGGTTGAACGACGCGGCGACGCTCTCCGCCATCCCCGCGAGCGTCTCGCGCGGGGTGTCCGCGCCGGCGCTGAGCCGGCGGCCCACCCGGCTGAGCGCGGGCGTCGCGCCCTCGCCGTACACCAGCCGGTCGACCCGCCGCTGCAGCCAGCCCCGCAGCGGCTGCACGAGCGCGGCCGGCGCCGCCGTCGCGACCACCCGCGACAGCGTGCCCTCGCCCGGCAGCACGAGACCGAGCGCGGCGACGATCAGGAAGTACCCGGACACGAGCATCCCCGTGAGCAGCGACCACACCAGCGTGCGGCTGACCGCCAGGTCGATGCCCCACAGCCGCTGCCCCAGCACCGCGACCAGCACGGCCGCGGGGAAGAACGCCTGCGACGCGAGGTGCGTCAGCGGCGTGAACAGCTCCAGGTGCGGCCCGCCGCCGTCCTCCGGCCACAGCACCAGCGGCACGAACGTCAGCGTGAGCAGCGCGGTCCCGATCGCCAGCCACCCGAGCCCGCGCGCCCGCGGGTCGCGCCGCCTGCGGTGCGCGGCGTACGCGGCGGCCACGAGCCCGAGGACCACCGCGGCCCCCATGATCCACGTGTTCAGCGGCATGACGATCCGCGCCCAGCCCTCGTCCCGGATCGCGAACGGGGAGAACGTCTCCGGCGCGCCGGGCCACGGCCACGGGTCGGTGAGCCGGGTCACCAGCGTCCCCGCGATCACCAGCCCGCCGCCGGTCAGCGCGAGGGCCCGCCCGAGCGGGCGCGGCCGGTGGCCGTCCGTCACCAGGTACGGGATGACCAGCATCAGCGCGAGCGTCCCCGGCACCCACGCCACCGACTGCAGCAGCGTCCACGCCGGCGGCACGGCGTCCACCGGATACCGCAGCGCCAGCGCCCCGGCCAGCCCCGCGGCCCCGCCCCCGACGGCCGTCAGCGCGACCAGCCACCCGACCGGGTGCAGCCGCCGCCGCAGCACCACCGCGGCCACCAGGCCGTAGACCACCGCGTCGGCGGCGTCCACGACGACGTACCACTGCGCGTTCGCCCACGGCACCTCCACCCGCACCCGCGCGACGAGCGCGGCGGCGGCGAGCCCCCACGACACGGCGAGCACGGCACAGGCGGCGACGCGGTGCGCCACCGGCGCCGATCTCACGGCTTTCACTTCTTCCCCCACGGAGGGATGGTCCCAGCGGGCGCCGGTCTTGTCAGGAGCGGAACGAACGGAGGCCCGGAACCTTCGGCCTGGCCGGCGAGGGAGGTCCGAAACGCTCGGCTCGGCCGGCGAGCGGTGGCCCAAGTACTCGGCTCGGCTGGCGAGCGGTGGCCCAAGTACTCGGCTCGGCTGGCGAGCGGTGGCCCAACACATTCAGCCCGGCCGGCGTTTGAGGCCACCGGCCGGAGGCCGGTACCCGCGGCGAAGCCGCGAAGCCATGGTCGCCCGCCGCCCAAGGCCGCCGCGCCCTGGTCGCCCGCCGCCCAAGGCCCCCGCCGCGAAGCCCACGCCGCCGCCGCTCTAGGCCTCGCGTCGCCCGAACGCGAACCCCGCCCCGAGCACCAGCAGGTACGGCGCCCCGACGAACAACGCCATGTACTGGAACGGCGCCAGCGCCACGATCAACGCCACGACCGCGAACAACGCACTGACGACGCCGATCCACCGGCTCACCGCCCCCTGCCGGAACGCCGCCACGACCAGCGCCGCCGCCGTGAGCAGCAGCCCCGTCCACAGCCATCCGTACGTGCCGAGCTGGGCGAGCTGGGTGATGACCGTGTCCGGGTCCGCCTTGTCGCGCTGCTGCACCGCGAAGAACGACTCCGTCCCCATCCCCGTGCCCACCAGGGACATCACCCCCGTGAGCAGCAGCCCGAGGTAGGCGGTGACCGGCACCAGACTGCCCGCCGGGCACTGCCGCTCCAGCCGCCGCCGCAGTCCGGCCGCGAACAGCACGGCCCCGAACGCGGCGAGCGTGAACGCGAACTGGACGGCGTAGACCCACCACATGTGGGAGTCCTCCAGCTTGCCGACCATCAGCGCGTTGTCGCGCAGGTCGCTCTCCGCGTACGGCCACAGCGGGCCGGCTGCGGCGAACACCAGCACGCCGCCGATCCCCGCGGCGATCGCTCCCCAGGCCCAGCCGCGGCCCTCCGCGACCGCGGCCCGGGCCTCGCCGGGCCCGGCGCCGTGCGGGGCGTGTGCGGAGCCCGCCGCGGGCGTCCCCGTCGTGCCCGGCGACTCCGTCGCCCCCGTCGCCCCCGTCGCCCACGCGGATCCCGACCGTCCGGTCCCGTCCGCCGCCCCCGTCACCTGTGCTGACATGGCTCCCCCTGCTCTCCTTGTGCGTTCCCGATGAGGCGCGCGGGGGCCCTCCCCCTGGCCCTGTCCCCCGAGGACCTGGCCCCCCGGGCCGTCGAGCCCCCGCGCGGCACCCACCCTCGCGCGCCCGGCGTCCCGGCCGCATGGGACGGATGTCCCGCCCGTTCGGGCTATTCGGGGGGCGGCCGGGAACAGCGTTGCGGGGCACGCACGTTGAACAGCCGTCAGGTCACGCGCACCACCTCAACCGCACCGCAACGAAGCGAGGAGTCGGAAAGATGGCGTTGTCACCGCAGGACCGCGAGGCGTTCTTGGCCGAGCCGCACATCGGAGTCCTGTCCGTCACCCGCGCCGACCCGGACCGCGGCCCCCTGTCCGTCCCGATCTGGTACGACTACGAGCCCGGCGGCGACCTCTGGGTGCTGACCGGCGCGGACAGCGCGAAGGCCCGCGCCATCCAGGCGGCCGGCCGCTTCACCCTCGTCGCCGAGGAGGTCCAGCCCTCCGTCAAGTACGTCTCCGCCGAGGGCCCCGTCCTCTCCGTCACCGACGCGACCGACGAGGAGCACCGCGCGATGGTCGTCCGCTACCTCCCCGCGGACAAGGTCGAGGGCTACCTCAAGGCCGCCGAGGCCTACGGCCCGCAGGTCAAGATCACCATCCACCCCGACCACTGGCTCTCCGCCGACATGGGCACCCTCTGACCCTTCGGCCCTCTGATCCCGTCGGCCCCTCCCGCACCCCGGGCGGGGCCCGACGGGGTCAGTAGTGGTACCGCGCCGCGAGAACGACGATCTCCTGGTCCGTGACCAGGTAGACGAGCCGGTGCTCGTCGTCGATGCGCCGCGACCACGCCCCGGGCAGGTGGTACTTCAAGGGTTCGGGTTTGCCGATCCCGGTGAACGGGTCACGCTTCACGTCCTCGATCAGCCGGTTGATCCGAACCAGCATCTTGCGGTCGTTCCTCAGCCACGACGTGTAGTCGTCCCACCCCTGGTCCTCGAAGGCGAGCCTCACTCGCCACCCGCCGCCCGGTCCGGTGCGTCAGGGTCGATCAGCTCCCGCTCCGAAACGTCGATATGCGCCAGCGCGTTCTCGTACGCCTTGAGCAGGCGCCGGGCGTTCGCAGGCGATCGCAGCAGGTAGGACCCCTCGCGCAGCGCGGCGTAGTCCTCCGCCGACATGAGCACCGCGTTGCCGTGCTTCGAGACGATCTCGATCGCCTCGTGATCGTCGTTCACCTTCTTGATCAGCGGAAACAGACCCTTGCGCGCCTCGCTCGCGGTTATCGACATGACTCGCCCCTAACGCCGCAGTGGTACTTGATAACGTACCACTCCGTCCCTCCGGCAGCCCCCTGCGCCGAAGGGCCGGTCCCGAAGCTGCGCTCCGGGACCGGCCCTTCTCATGACGTGCCCCCGGCAGGATTCGAACCTGCGACACCAGCTTTAGGAGAGCTGTGCTCTATCCCCTGAGCTACGGAGGCGGGCCGCCCGTGGTGGGCGGTGGTGACAGGTTAGCCGATCGGGTCGGGGGAGCGGGCGGTGGAGGGGCCCGGGGGCGGCGGGGTGCCGCGGGGCCGGGCCGGTGCGGGTGGGAGATCGGCACCGGCCCGGCGCGGGAGGGAGATCAGTACTTGGTGTACTTGACCCACTCGTAGCGCGCGGTCAGCGGGGTGCCGGGGTAGGTGAACGGGCCGGTCCAGCCGTCGACGCCGGTGGCCGGCCAGACGTTGGTCATGATGCGCATCGGGCGGGTGGGCAGGGGCCCGCGCGAGCCGTTCTCCTGGTGGACGAGGCGGCCGTCGACGAACCAGTTGATGGTGCCGCCGTTCCACCACTCGATCGCGTAGTCGTGGTACCCGGCGGCCGCGTCGAAGCCGAGGTTGATGACCGTCTCGTGGCCGCCGACGCCGTTGGTGAAGTAGTTGGTCTGCATCTGGGTGGTGTTCTTGCCGAGGATCTCGACGTCGATCTCGTCCCAGACCTGGCCGTCGGACGGGCCGGTGTAGGTGAAGAAGCCGGTGACGACGCCGGAGCGCTTGACCGCCTGCAGTCTCGCCTCGAAGCGGCCGTAGGTGAACAGGTCGTTGGAGCGCAGCTCGCCGGCCGCGTACGGCTTGCCCGAACAGGCCGACGGGCAGCCGGTGTTGCTGATGTTCTGTCCCATCACGCCGCCGCTGTACCAGGTGTGGTCGGCGCGCCAACCGGCGTTGAACATGCCGCCGTTGCTCCAGCCGTCGGCCTTGTGCCAGCGGGCTGTGTCGAAGCTCGTGAAGTTGTCCGTGAAGCTGCCGCCGATGGCCGCGTGGGCCGCCGGGCTGAACATCGGGGTGAACACCAGCGCGAACGCGGCGGACACGGCGAGAAGCCAGTGCCGGACGCGGGAACGGTGGGGTGACGGGGACGTGCGGAATCGCATATCGGCCTCCGGGGGAACGAGCCGCAGCAGTGCTCGACGAGCGGCTGTGGGGGTTGGGATCGCTCCCAATCGAGTTAACACCGCGTTCAACTTCAGGACAAGAGAGGTGACATGAGTTCGTCGAAGGGTTCGCTGCACACCAGCTCAGAGGCGCCCGAGCGACTCCCTCCTCCGCGTCTCGGGACTGGAAGCGCTCCCGGTCGCATACACCGGACCCTGCCGTCCGTAACCCCGCGCGCCGTACTCTGCCCGGATGACGATCACACCGACGCGGTTCACCGTCGAACTCCCGGACGGGCCGCTCGCGTTGCCGGGGGCGGCGCCCGAGGTGTGGATGGCGGGCGCGCGGGAGTACCCGGCCGCGAGCCGGGTGGACGTCCTGGACGAAGGCGAGCGCAGACGCGCGGCCACGTTCGTGCGGGACGCGGACCGGGAGCTGTACACGGTCGCGCACGTGGCGCTGCGGATGCTTCTCGGCCGCTATCTGGCGGCGGATCCGGCCGAGTTGGCGCTGACGCGGCTCGCCTGCCCCGGCTGCGGCGAGCCGCACGGGCGGCCCGCGGTCGAGGGCGTCCCGCTGCACTTCTCGCTCTCGCACAGCGACGGGACCGCCGTCCTGGCCTTCGCCTCCCTGCCGGTGGGCGCCGACGTCGAGCGGCTGCCGGAGGAGCGGGTGGTCGGCGACGTCGCGCCGCACCTCCACCCCCGCGAGGCGGCGGAGCTCTCCGCGCTCGACGACTCCGCCCGCCCCGGCGGTTTCGCCCGCGTCTGGGCGCGCAAGGAGGCCTACGTCAAGGGGCTCGGCATCGGCCTCGCCCGCGGCCTCGACCGCGACTACGTCGGCTCGGGCCCGGTCCCGCACAGCCCGTCGGGGTGGCGGATCACCGACGTGGCGGTCCCGGACACCCACCGCGCTGCCGTGGCGACGGCGGTGGCCGGAGGGTGGTGACGCGGGGCCGCCGCGTCAGCGACGCACCTCGACGCGCCCGCCCCGGCGCTCACCCGCCCGTGCCGGCGCGCCCCCGCGCTCACCCCTCCGTGCTCGCCCTCCCCGCGCTCACACGTCCTTGCCGGCCCCCGAGCCGCGCCCGCCGTACTCCTTCGACTTCTTGATGCCGGCCGTGATCCGGTCCATGTCCGCGAGCGTCGGCGCCTTGCTGTCGATGTCGAAGCCGGAGCGGACGAGGACGATGGTGGCGGGGTCGTGGGGGGAGGGGAAGGCGAGGGACTGGACGTAGCCGTCGTCGCCCTTCTCGGTGACGACCTTCCAGCGCACCTGGTAGCCCTTCAGGCCGGCGACGGTGACGGGCTCGGAGGACAGTTCGGTGTGCGAGGTGATCTCGCCGTAACTGGCCGCGCCGTAGGACTCCTTGGCGTTGCCCTCGATGTCGGCGAGCGCGGTCTCCTTGGCGGTCTTCTCGTTGCGGTCCCAGGCCGCGGCCGGCGCGGAGAAGACCCCGCCGCGGACGCAGGAGCCCTCGCCGCCGCCGGGGCAGTCGTACGCGCCGGTGGTGACGCCCGCGCCGACGGGCGCGGAGCTGCCCTCCCAGCCGTCGAGCACGGGGATGCTGACACCGGCCGCGAGGTCGGTGGCGAAGCCGGGCTCGGACTCGGGCACGGTGGGCGCGGCGGAGTCCGGCGCGCCGGGCGGCTCGGATGCGCGCGGCCCGTCCGACGGGCCCCGGCTGACGCCCGGCCCGGCGTCCTGGGCCCGCGCGCCGCCACCGCCGTCGCCGCTGTTGAGCAGCAGCACGCCGCCGACGGACGCCGCGGTCAGCACGACCGCGACGGCCACGCCGGCGACGGTCTGCCGCCGCCGGCGCCGGCGCGACGCCTCGTCGTCGTGCGGCGGGTACGGGAAGCCGTAGGCGGGGCCCTGGCCGTACGCGGCGCCTTGGCCGTAAGCCGGGCCCTGGCCGTACGCGGGGCCGGGGGCGTACGACGGGGCGCCGTAGGACGGGTCCGGCGCGTACGACGGGGCCGGGCCGAAGCCCTGCGGCGGGCCGTCGGGCACCGGCGGCGCGCCCGGGGGAGTCGTCGCCGCGTCGGGGCCGGACGCCGCCGCGCCGGACGCGTCGCGGGTGTATCCCGTCCACCGCTCGCCGTCCCACCAGCGCTCGAGGGCCGGGCCGTCGCCTGTGTGCCCGGGGTCGCGGTGCCAGCCGGGCGGGGTCTGCTGCGTCACGCCACGACCGTAGCCCGACCGGGTGAGAATCGGATGAAGGGGTGGCGCATTCGTTGCCTCTGTGGTGAGTGCATCGATCTTGACGGGGGTACGAACGCGGGCATAGCGTCCGGAAGGTCAGAGTCGACTGAGCAAGCGCTTAGAGAGGCCGTGGTCGCACGTGTCCCACCCCGATCGAGACCGCTCCGGGCAGCCGGGCGCCGACCGCGACCGCACCGCCCTCCTCAGTGCCCCCGGCGCCCCCTTCGAGGTCGCGCGCGACGAGGCGACCGGCGCGCTGACCTACGTCTCGGGCCCCCGCACCCTGCGCGAGTTCGCCGAGACGGTGTGGGCGTACCGCGACCGCCCCTTCCTGGTCGCGGAGACCGGCACGTACACCTACGGCGAGTTCCTCGCCGCGGCCTCCGCGCTCGCCGTCCGGTTCACCGACGGCTACGGGCTGCGCCCCGGCGACCGCGCGGTGATCGCCATGCGCAACCACCCGGAGTGGCAGATCGCCTTCTGGGCCACGCAGTTGGCCGGTCTGGTCGCCGTCCCGCTGAACGGCTGGTGGACCGAGGCGGAGTTCGCCTACGCGCTCGACGACTGCACGCCGCGCCTGCTGCTCGTCGACGGCGAGCGGCTGCCGCGGGTCCGGGGCTGGGTCGAGCGCCGCAACGCGCAGGCGGAGAAGGGGAGTCAGGGCGGCGGCCCGGACGCGCACGTGACGGCGGCGCGCGTGGTGACGTTCCACCACCACCGCGAGGACGACATCGAGCGGTACGAGGACTTCCCGCCCGCCGACCCGCTCACCGCCCCGCCGGCCGTCGAGGTCCGCCCCGAGGACGACGCGACGATCCTCTACACCTCCGGCACCACCGGCCGGCCCAAGGGAGCCGTCGCCACCCACCTCGCGCAGTGCGGAGCGGTCGCCAACTCCCTCTACGTGGCCGCCGCGCAGGCGATCGACAAGGGCGAGACGCCCGGCGGCGGCCCGGTCCCGGTGCAGCTGATCACCTTCCCGTTCTTCCATGTCGCCGCTTTCACCGGGGTGTTCGCCTGCATGTCCCGCGGCGGCGTGCTCGTCATGCTGCACAAGTGGGACCCGGCCAAGGCGCTCGCCGCGATCCGCGAGCACGGCGTCACGCACTTCGGCGGCGTTCCCAGCACGGCGCTCCAACTCCTGTCCGCCGCAAGGGAGTCGGGCGACGACCTCGGCGGGCTGGTCGGCATCGGGATCGGCGGTGCGGCCGCCCCGCCCGGCCTCGTCACCCGGCTCACCGCCGCCCACGGGGAGCGCATCGAGCCGCGCAACGGCTACGGCCTCACCGAGACCTGCGGCGGCGTCCTCGCGGTCTACGGCGCCGAGTACCGCGCCCACCCCGACGCGGTCGGCCGCCCCGCGCCCGCCGTCGAGGTCCGCCTCGACGCGCACGGCTCGCGGGACGGCGAGGAGGTGGGCGAACTCCTGCTGCGCGGCCAGTCGTTGATCCGCGGCTACTGGGGCGACGACAAGGCCACCGAGGCCGCCTTCACCGACGACGGCTGGTTCCGCACCGGCGACCTCGCGGTCGTCCGCGACGGGCGGGTCTCCGTGATCGACCGGCTGAAGGACATGGTCCTGCGCGGCGGCGAGAACGTGTACTGCGTCGAGGTCGAGTCGGTGCTCCACGACCACCCCGACGTGCTCGACGCGGCGGTCGTCGGCGTCCCCCATCCGGTGCTCGGCGAGGAGGTCGCGGCCGTCGTGCAGCTGCGGGACGGGGCCGCGGTCGGGGAGGACGGGCTCCGCGCGCACGTGGGCGCGTCCCTGGCCGCGTTCAAGATCCCGTCGGTGGTCGTGCTGCGGGACGACGAACTGCCGCGCAACCCCACCGGCAAGATCCTCAAGCGCCGCATCCGCGAGGAGCTGCTCGCCCGGGGCTGAGCGGGTCCGCGCAGGTCAGCGGCGGGTGACCCGCACGGTGTGCTGCCCGTCGCCGTCCGCGTCGAGCACCTCGATCCGCAGCCCGTTGTCGTCGTCGGTGAACGTCCCGCCCTCCACGTACGTCGCGTCCGACAGCTCCGGATGGACGTTCGGCAGCCGCGTGCAGCCCCCGCTGTCGGGCGTGGCGTCGGAGACGGTGACCGGCCCGCGCCCGGTGTCGACGTTCGCGTCGACCCGGTAGACCAGCACGCCCGGCCGGCAGACGCCCTCGTCGTTGCCGCCCTGGGTGCGGACCTCGACCGCGTACCCCGTGCTGTCGTCCAGGGGGACGAAGACGAGCCGGGTGGGCGGACCGGGCTGCGCCTTCGGGCGGTGCAGCGGCTGGAGCCGGTACTCGGTGCGGCCGGGGGCGGGCGCGCAGGCGATCTGGGAGTCGTCGAGCCAGCCCAGCTTCCACTTGTGCCAGCCCAGCAGGTCGTTGTTCGCCCCCCAGTCCTCGGACATGATGTCCCAGTGCCCGGCCGCCCCGCCGCCGTCGGGGGTGTAGAGGTCGGGCAGGCCGAAGGCGTGGTTGTTCTCGTGCGGCAGCACCCGGAACCCGGTCTGCCGGTACGAGCCCGAGCCGTCGTCCTGGCGGCTGTAGACGAACGACACGTTCCCGAGCCGGACGCCGTCCGCGCGCGGGGCGTCGCCGTTGCCGGAGAAGGTCACCGACAGGACGGTCTCCAGGGCCGAGGGGCCGGCGTTGGGGGTCACCAGGACGTTGACCAGGTCGTAGCGGTCGAAGTCGACCCGGTCGTCGGCGGCCGCGGCGATGTCCTTGAGCAGCTTGCGATAGCCGGGCTCGAAGGGGGAGCCGCGCTCGATGCCGTACGCCTCGAACGGCCTGGGCATGCGCAGCCAGCCGGGTATCGGACGCTCCGGGCGGTAGTCGAGGCGGCCGTAGGAGCTGGTGGTGAACCACTGGGTGGTCTGCGGGAAGAACTCGGCGTAGCGGTGGGAGGCGGGGTCCTCGCCCTGGGCGTCGGAGAAGTCGATCATCAGGGTGAGGGCGCGGATCCGGCCGGTGCTGCGCGCGTACTCGTCGCCGGTGGCCAGCCCGGCCGACAGCTGCACGCCTTTGGCGCCGGCGATACGGCAGGGCGCGAGCCGGGCCTCGGCCGCCGAGAGGGAGCCGTCGGGGCCCGTCCCCGTCCGCGCGGAGGCGCCCGCCGGCGGCCCGGGGCGGTGCAGGCCGCCCGCCGAGGCGGTGGCGCCGGCCCCTATGGCGAGCGCGGTCAGGGTCGCCAGCGCCGTCCTGCGGCGCGGTCTGCGGACCGGGGAGTGGGGGTGCTCCATGCTGCTCACACTCGAACGACACGCCGGGGCGCGCGCGGTGGGCTGAGCCGATCGTGGGATTTCCGCGGACGGAAGGTGTGACCGGGGTCACAGGAAGGGCGGGAAATATCCGGGGACCGTCTCCCCGTTTACCCCGTGTCGCCGTGAAACGGGGAAGGGGTCCCCGGATGCGGCGGCGGAACGATCGAAGGAACCGGTTCGCGACGACGCGGGCCGTCCGTACGCATCGACCCACCGACCCACCGAAGGGAAAGCCGCGATGAGCGCGCACACGGCGACGAAGGTCACCGGCGGTCCGGCGGACGGCACCGCGGAGGTGCCGTCGACCGCGACGGGGCCCGCCGGCGCGCCCCGCGGCCGTGCCCCGCGCGCCCCCCGCGCCGACGCCCTGCGCAACCGCGAGCGGATCGTCGCCGCCGCCCGCGAGATGTTCGTCGAGTTCGGCCCCGACGTGCCCCTCGACGAGGTCGCGCGCCGGGCCGGGGTCGGCAACGCCACCCTCTACCGCAACTTCCCCGACCGTCATGAACTCGTCGAGCACGTCGTCCTGTTCGTCATGGACCGGACCGCGGAGGCGGCGCGCGCCGCCCTGGCCGAGGAGCCGGACCCCTTCCAGGCGCTCCGGCGCTTCACCCACGCGGCGGCCGACGAGCGCATCGGCGCGCTCTGCCCGCTGCTCTCCGCCAGCTTCGACCGCGACCACGCCGAGCTGCACGCCGCGCGCGAGCAGCTGGAGCGGGCCGTCGAGGAGCTGATGGCCCGCGCCCGCGCGGCCGGACGGCTCCGCGGCGACGTGGCCGTGGGCGACCTCATGGTCGCGCTCTCCCAGCTCACCCGGCCGCTGCCCGGCAGCGGCTGCATCGACTTCGACCGCTTCGTGCACCGGCACCTCCAGCTGTTCCTGGACGGTCTCGAGGCCCCGGCGCGATCCGCACTCCCGGGCTCCGCGGCCACCCTGGAGGACCTCCGACGCCACGACTGAGCCCGCGCGCGGGCTCGGTGCGCACCGGCCGCCGCCGTGCGGCCCCGCCGACCCGATTTTTCGTCCGATTCTTCGACTTTTCGCATCTTCCGAGCCACGAGGTAGCCACTCCCATGCCACAGACAGCCCTGCCCGATCCCAAGCGCTGGAAGGCCCTGGCCTTCATCGCCCTCGCCCAGCTGATGGTCGTCCTCGACGCGACCATCGTGAACATCGCCCTGCCCTCCGCCCAGCAGGACCTCGGCATCTCCGACGGCAACCGCCAGTGGGTCATCACGGCCTACGCGCTCGCCTTCGGCGGCCTGCTCCTGTTCGGCGGCCGCGTCGCCGACATCTGGGGCCGCAAGCGCACCTTCGTCACCGGCCTGATCGGCTTCGCCGCCGCCTCCGCCCTCGGCGGCGCGGCCAACGGCGAGGCCATGATGCTCGGCGCCCGCGCCCTCCAGGGCCTCTTCGGCGCCCTGCTCGCGCCCGCCGCGCTCTCGCTGCTCGCGGTGATGTTCACCGACGCCAAGGAGCGCGCCAAGGCGTTCGGCATCTACGGCGCCATCGCCGGCGGTGGCGGCGCGGTCGGCCTCATCCTGGGCGGCGTGCTCACCGAGTACCTCGACTGGCGCTGGACGTTCTTCGTCAACATCCCGTTCGCGGTGATCGCCGTCATCGGCGCGCTCTCCGTCATCCACGAGCCGGCCGGCCAGCGCAACCGCGCCGCGCTCGACATCCCCGGCGTCTTCCTCTCCACCCTCGGCCTGGTCGCGCTGGTCTACGGCTTCACCCGCGCCGAGTCCGACGGCTGGTCCGACGGCGTCACCATCGGCATGTTCGTCGCCTCGGTGGTGCTGCTCGCCGCGTTCGTGTTCGTCGAGTCCAAGGTGAAGAACCCGCTGCTGCCGCTCCGCGTGCTCCTGGAGCGCAACCGCGGCGGCGTCTACCTCTCGCTCGGCCTCGCGATCATCTCCATGTTCGGCCTCTTCCTCTTCCTGACCTACTACCTCCAGGTCGTGAAGGGCTACACGCCGGTCACCACCGGCTTCGCCTTCCTCCCGATGATCGCGGGCATGATCACCGGCTCCACGCAGATCGGCGCCCGCCTGATGACCCGCGTCCCCGCGCGGGCGCTCATGGGCCCCGGCTTCCTGGTCGCCGCCGCCGGCATGCTGCTCCTGACCCAGCTGGAGACCGACACCTCCTACGCCGGGCTGATCCTCCCCGCCCAGCTCCTGCTCGGCCTCGGCATGGGCACGGCGTTCATGCCGGCGATGTCGCTGGCCACCTACGGCATCGAGCCGCGTGACGCCGGTGTCGCCTCCGCGATGGTCAACACCTCGCAGCAGGTCGGCGGCGCGATCGGCACCGCGCTGCTCAACACGATCGCGGCCTCGGCCACGACCGCGTACCTGACGGACCACGCCGCGGGGGCCACGAACCCGAAGCTGCTCCAGGCGCAGGCCATGGTCGAGGGCTACACCAGCGCGATCTGGTGGGCGGTCGGCATCCTGGTCGTCGCCTCGGCGATCGCGTTCACCTTCATCAACGCGGGCAAGCCCGACATGGACCCGGCCGTGGGCGCGCCGGGTGCGGACGGGGACGAGGTGCTGGTGCCGGTCATGGCGCACTGAGGCCCGACCCGCCGCTGCTCCCGGCCGACGGCCCCTCGCGACGACCCTCGTGGTCGCGCGGGGGGCCGTCGGCCGTGCCGGGGCGGGAATAGACGGCGAGCAACAGAAGGTTCAACGTTCAATAACGTTGCCGGAGTCCTGGGAGCCCGCCGTGTCGGACCGCATGCCCGCCCTCTACCTCTCGCACGGCGCGCCGCCCCTCGCGGACGACGCCCTGTGGACCGGCCAGCTCGCCGCGTGGTCGGCGGACCTGCCGCGGCCGAAGGCGATCCTGGTCGTCTCCGCCCACTGGGAGGAGGCCCCGCTGGCACTCGGCGCCACGGCGGACGGCGTCCCGCTGGAGTACGACTTCTGGGGCTTCCCCCGGCACTACTACGAGGTCACCTACCCGGCCCCCGGCGCGCCCGCGCTCGCCGAGTCCGTCCGCAAGCTGCTCCGCGCGCCCGGCACCCCCGTCCAGGACGTCCCCGCCCGCGGGCTCGACCACGGGGCGTACGTACCGCTGGTGGAGATGTACCCGGACGCCGGCATCCCCGTCCTGCAGGTCTCGATGCCGACTCTCGACCCCGTGCGCCTGATGGAGATCGGCCGCAGGCTCGCCCCGCTGCGGGACGAGGGGGTGCTGATCGTCGGCAGCGGGTTCTTCACCCACAACCTGGCCGCGCTGCGGCAGGGCGGGGTGCCTGCGTGGTCGGCCGAGTTCGACGCCTGGGGGAGCGAGGCGCTCGCGGCCCAGGACGTCGACGCGCTGCTCGATTTCGAGGCCGTCTCCCCGGCCGGGCGGCTGGCCCACCCCCGGACCGAGCACTTCGCGCCGCTGTTCGTCACCCTCGGCGCGGCGGAGGGAGAGCTGGGGACGGGGCGGAGCGTGATCGACGGGTTCTGGATGGGGCTCGCCAAGCGGTCGGTGCAGTTCGGCTGACGGGCGGGGCGCCCGGTGCTTCGCAGGGGTCGGCTCTACGGGGCGCCCGGCGCTTCGCGGGGTCGGCTCTGCGGGGCGCCGGGTGGGTGCGGGGGGTGCGGGGGGCCTCAGCCCCGCCCGGCGCCGAGCGCCTTCTCGTACCAGCCCACGTCGTGGTAGACGCCGAACTTCCGGCCGACCTCGCGGAACGTCCCCACCCGCACGAAGTCGAACCGCTCGTGGAGGCGGACGGAGGCCTCGTTCGGCAGGGTGATCCCGGCGTACGCGCGGTGCACGTCCTCGTCGGCCAGCGCCTCGAAGAGCGCCTTGTACAGGAGCGTGCCGATCCCGCGCCCTCCGGCGTCGGGTGCGCAGTAGACGGTGGCCTCCACCGAGGTGGCGTACGCGGCCTTCGGCCGGAACGGGCTGCTGGTGGCATATCCGAGCAGCTGTTTCGACGCCCGATCCTGGGCAACCAGAAGACGGTGAGGGCCGTCTTCCCGGTAGTGGCGCAGCCAGGGGAGACGCTGCTCGGGAGTCAGGACGGTCGTGTCGAAGGTGATCGCCGTCTCACGGATGTAGTGGTTGTAGAGGTGGGTGAGAGCGGTGAGGTCGGCCTCGATACCCGGCCTGACCTGCACTTCCGATGACTCCGACACCACTGGACTCCTTCACTTGCCGACGCTCGGCCGGACAGGGTACTGCATGATCGCGAAAATACGGCCGGAACAGGGGAATTCTGTCCGGATTCCAGTCGTTGTATCCATCGAACGGGCGGTACCCGGTAGGTGTGCCGTCCACCACGGCAAGCCGTCCCCGGCCGCTGCCGACCGCGTTCCGACTCACACCTAGGGAGCACTCGCATGGCAACCCGTGCCGTCGCCCGTCGTACGTCCGCCTCCGGCGGGACCGACCGGGCAAGCCGTGTTCGCGCCGTCAGCGGGGAGATCGCCGACCGTGACCTGGTGGGCATGTACCTCGACGAGATCGCGCGGACTCCCCTGCTCGACGCCGCCAAGGAAGTGGAGCTCTCCCAGATCCTCGAGGCGGGTGTGTACGCCCAGGAGATCCTGGACGGTGCGGTCGAGAGCGACGCCGGCGGCGCCTCCCGCGAGGAGCTGGAGGCCCTGGTGGCCGACGGCGAGCGGGCCAAGGACGTCTTCATCCGCTCCAACCTGCGCCTGGTCGTCGCGGTCGCCCGCCGCTACCCGCGCAGCGGCCTCCCCCTGCTCGACCTGATCCAGGAGGGCAACGCGGGCCTGGTCCGCGCGGTCGAGAAGTTCGACTACGCCAAGGGCTTCAAGTTCTCCACCTACGCGACCTGGTGGATCCGCCAGGCCATCACCCGCTCCATAGCCGACCAGTCGCGCACGATCCGGCTCCCCGTCCACCTGGTGGAGGAGCTCGGCCGGATCCGCCGCGTCCAGCGCGAGTTCAACCGCGAGCACGGCCGCGAGCCGGAGCCCGTGGAGATCGCCGCCGAGCTCGACACCAAGCCCGAGCGCGTCACCGACGTCCTGGACTGGGCCCGCGACCCGGTCTCGCTCAACATGCCGGTGGACGACGCCGGTGAGACCCAGTTCGGTGACCTCCTGGAGGACTCCTCCGCGGTCTCCCCCGAGCAGTCCGTCCTCACCCTGCTCCGCAGCGAGGAGCTGGACGACCTGATCGGCCGGCTGGACAACCGCACGGCCTCCATCATCAAGATGCGCTACGGCATCGAGGACGGCCGGGAGCGCACCCTCACCGAGGTCGGCAAGGAGCACGGCCTGACCCGCGAGCGCATCCGCCAGATCGAGAAGCACGCGCTCCTGGAACTGAAGAAGCTCGCCCGCGACACGGGGTTCGACGCGGCGGCGTGAACGGGCGGGCCTGCCCCCTTCCCCGCAACGCCGCATTGCGGGGCTCGCGCGCGTCGGAGTGCGACACGGGTCACACCCGTGGCCTCCTGTCCCCATGCGGACGGAAGCTGACCGCGAGCCCCGTTAGTTTCTTCGTATGACCTCTCTTCCGAGCAAAACCCCCGCAGGGGCGTCCGCGCCCGACGGCCGCCGGTGGTTCGCGCTCGCCATCGTGATGACCGCCGCGTTCATGGATCTCGTCGACGTGACCATCGTCAACGTCGCCATCCCCAGCATCACCCGCGACCTGGACGCGTCGTTCAGCTCCATCCAGTGGATCACCGCCGGGTACGCGCTCGCCTTCGCCGCCGGACTCATCACCGGTGGCCGGCTGGGAGACATCCACGGCCGCAAGCGGATCTTCCTCATCGGTGTCACCGGCTTCACCGTCGCCTCGGCGCTCTGCGGCTTCGCCGCGAACCCGGAGATGCTGGTCGCGGCCCGGCTGCTGCAGGGCGCGATGGCCGCGCTGATGGTGCCGCAGGTGCTCTCCATCGTGCACGCCACGTTCCCCGCGGAGGAGCGCGGCAAGGTGTTCGGCCTCTTCGGCGCGATCGTCGGCCTCGGGGCCGTCTCCGGGCCGCTGCTCGGCGCACTGCTCACCGAGTGGGACCTCTTCGGCCTCGGCTGGCGGCCGATCTTCCTCATCAACCTGCCGATCGGCGTCGCCGCGGTCGTCCTCGGGCGGCGGTTCATCTCCGAGTCCAAGGCCCCCCGCGCCCTCCGGCTCGACCTCGTCGGCGTGGTCCTCGCGGTCACCGCGATGCTGATGCTGATCTACCCGCTGACCCGCGGCCGCGAGCTGGACTGGCCGCTGTGGGGCTTCCTCGTGATGGCCGGCAGCCTCGTCGTCTTCGCGGTCTTCGTCCGCTACGAGAAGGCCAAGACCCGGCGCGACGGTTCCCCGCTGGTCGAGCTGTCCCTGTTCCGGGTGAAGAGCTTCGCGGCCGGCATCGCCGTCCAGCTCACCTTCGGCGTCGTGATGGGCATCTTCTTCCTGGTCTGGACGCTCTACATGCAGATCGGGCTCGGCTGGAGCGCCCTGCGCGCCGGTCTCACCGGTGTCCCGTTCTCCGTCGCCGTGTCCGTCGCGGCGGGCCTGTCCGTGCAGTTCCTCGTGCCGCGCTTCGGTCGCAAGGTGCTCCAGGCGGGCGCCCTGGTCATGGCCACCGGCGTGGTCGTCTACCTCTGGGAGGCCGACCACTACGGGCTCGGCATCCACAGCTGGCAGATGGCCCTCCCGCTGGCCGTGATGGGCCTCGGCATGGGGCTCATCGTCGCCCCGCTCACCGACGCGGTCCTCTCCGAGGTGCCGCGCGAGCACGCCGGGTCGGCGTCCGGGCTCATCAACTCCGTGATGCAGATGGGCAACGCGCTCGGTCTCGGCCTCGTCTCGGTGGTCTTCTTCGGGCAGGTCGCGGACGGCCTGCGGCCGCCGGCCATGAACCTGGCCTACGCCGACGCCTTCGTGCACGCGATGTGGTGGGTCGCCGGGGTGCTCGTGGTGATCTTCCTGGTGATGTTCGCCCTGCCGGCGAAGCCCCGGCTCGGTGCGGAGATGGCGGCCGAGGAGGCCGTCGTGCCCGGGCCGGCGGGCGAGCGCGCCCTCGTCTGACCTCCGCCGCACCGGCCCGCGGTCGGCCGCCCCGCGCCCCGTACGGCTCCTGCCGAGCGGGGCGCGCGTCACATGACGCGGGCCCGCCGCTCCATCGCCGCATGGGCGGCGGCCTCGCTGCCGTACACCTCGCACATGTGCCGGCCGTCCGGCGTCGCCGTGTGCTCGACCTCCCACAGGCTGACCTCGCGGCCGTCCCGCAGCAGGAACGCGTGCTCGTACAGGGCGTAGGAGGCGGGGCGGCCGAAGGCCTGCACGATCTCGTGCGCCACCGCCTCGCGGAGCGCCAGGGCCGCGTCCTCGCCGGGACGGTCGGGGTTCTCCGCCCGGCGCAGCAGCCGCCGGGCGTGGTCCGCGGAGTCGTCCGACCGGTACTCCCGCGGCCGGTCCTCCATCGCCGTCCCGAGCGGGACCACCGCCAGCAGGTCGAACTCCAGGCCGCCCGCCACCTCGTCCAGCCCGCCGGCCGGCAGCGGCAGCCGGGAGGCCGCCACCCGGACCTCCTCCTCCTCGGTGTACACCTCGCACTGCGGGCGGCCGTCCGCCGAGGCGTTGTGCACCAACTCCCACAGGGTCACCACCGAGCCGTCCCCGAGCAGCAGCGAGTGCCGGTAGGTCTCCCGGTGCAGGCCCGAGCCGTGCCGCGACGAGTGCAGGGAGACGTCGTAGGTCAGGGCGGTGTCCAGCCGGGCGACCGTCTCGTCGGGCAGGTCGAAGGAGTTCAGCGCGCGGCCGAGCAGCCGGTTCAGGTGCTCCTCGGGCGTGTCCCCCGCACCGGTCGTGCCCGGTACCGGGGTGTCGTACGGATCGCTCACGGGCCCTCCCCGAGCCTCGCTGTCTGCCACACCGCGGACGCACACCGTAGCCCCTCGCTCCGGTGACAGGTCCAGGGATCGGTGAAACGAACCGTGATCCCGCATCGTTCCCGTGCGCTTTCCTCACATCCGGTGCTGCCACATCCACTCCGGTCGGAACCGGTCCGCTCACCTCCGTCCGAACAGCTCCCGGTAGGAGGGGAAGAGCCCGCCGGGGCCGTCCACCGGCTCCGCCGCGAGCATCGCCGCGACGACCGCGTCCTGCACCGCGTCCGCACCCGCCGCAAGCACCTCGTTGAGCTCCGCCGCCGCCGTCGCCCCCTCGCCGGTGGCCAGCGCGAACACGGTGTCCCCGTCGTGCATCAGGTGCACCGGGCGGACCGCCCGGGCCAGCCCGTCGTGGGAGGTCCCGGCGAGCTTCAGCGCCTGCGGCCGGGTCAGGGCCGCGTCGGTCGCGACCACGACGAGGGTGGTGTTGAGCGGCGGCCGCGCCGCCGCCTCCGACCGCCGGCCGGTCTCCGCGCGCGCCTCCTGCCAGGCCCGCAGCGCCGCCTCCAGGACATCCCCGGCCGGGTACTCCGGCCTGCCCCGCCCGTACCGCCCGTAGAGCACCCCCGTCCCCGGATCGACCGGCGAGCCCACCGCGTTGACCACCGCCAGCGCCCCCACCACCGCGCCGGAGGGCGTCCGCACGCTCGCCGTCCCCACCCCGCCCTTCAGCCCGCCGGCCACCGCACCCGTGCCCGCACCCACCGCGCCCTGCGCCACCCCGACCGCCGTCGCCGCGTCCTCGGCCGCCGCCCGGCCCTCCGCCGCCCCCGGGCGGGCGCGCCAGTCGCCGCCACGTCCCAGGTCGAAGAGACAGGCCGCCGGCACCACCGGCACCACCTGCGCGGGACCGGGGCCGATCCGGAAGCCGCGCCCCTGCTCCTCCAGCCAGGCCACCACCCCGCCCGCCGCGTCCAGCCCGAACGCGCTCCCGCCCGTCAGCACGACCGCGTCGATCCGCTCGACCAGGTTCCGCGGGTCCAGGGCGTCGGTCTCCCGTGTCCCCGGGCCGCCTCCGCGCACGTCCACCGCCGCCACCGCGCCGCCCTCCGGTGCGAGGACCACCGTCGTCCCCGTCAGCCAGCCGTCCCCGGTGCGGGTGGCGTGCCCGACCCGCAGGCCCGGCACGTCCGTCAGCGCGCCGCTCGGACCCGGCCCGCTCGTCGTTGTCGATGAAGAAGTCATGGGCCCCTGCGTACCACCCGGCGGCGGCCGGCGGGTGGACGCGGCGGCGGCCGTACCCTGGAGACATGAGCGACACCCCCGTGCCCGCCCCTGCCTCCGGGGCCGGTCCCGACCCCCGCCCCGGCGCGACGGCCCCGGGATCCGCCGCCGGAGGACCCGCCGGCCCGGCAGACGCCGCGGCCCGCAGGCCGCGGCCCGCGCTGGTCTTCGACGACCCGCTGGACCGGCGGTCCTCGGACGACACCGACCGGGGCTGGGGGGAGCGGCCCGCCGCCTCCGGCAGCGCGGCCGACCTCGCCCGCTTCCTCGACGAGAAGCCGCCCCACCACATCTGAGCCCGGGCTACGGCGCGGCGTACCCCGTCCCACCGGACCCGTTGCGGCCGCCGCTCGCGGCGGAGCCGGCCGCACCGCTCGGTCCGCGCTGGGAGACCATCACGTCGCGGATCTCCTTCAGCACCTCCAGCTCGGTGACCTCCAGCGTCTCCGTGACGGCCTCCTTCTGCGCGGTGCGCGCCGCCCGCGCGGCCAGGTACCTGGCCATCGGCAGGACCATCAGGAAGTACACGACCGCCGCCGTGATCAGGAAGCTGAGCGCGGCGCTGAGGACCGAGCCCCACATGATCATGATGCCGGTGGCCGGTGCGCTGTCCGTCGCCGCGACGCAGGGGCCCTTGAGGCAGGACGAGTAGCCGTCGAGGTCCTGGGTGCCGAAGGCGCCCACCAGCGGGTTGATGACGCCGTTGACCACGGAGTTGACGACGTTGGTGAAGGCGGCGCCGATCACGACGGCCACGGCCAGGTCGATCACGTTCCCGCGCATCAGGAACGTCTTGAAGCCGTCCAGCACGCTCGGTCTGTCCTGGGACGGGGTGTTCTTCTCGCTCATGGCCGCAACGTACGGCAGGCCCCGGAGCGGGTGTCCAATCCGTTGCCCCGATGCGGTGAAGGGCCCGAACGCCGGTACGGACGAGGGAGATCAGGACGGTCAGCACAGCGCCACCGCCAGCCGCGCCGTCTCGCCCGCCCCCGCGAGCCGCACCGCGGTCGCCCGCGGGACGCTGAGGACGACCAGTGCCCCCTCGCGCTCGGCGGCCTCACCGGCCCGGGGCTCCGGCACCCGGGCCACCCGGGCGCCGGCCGCGATCAGCCGGCTGCCGGACCCTCCCGCGGCAACCACGTCCACCCGGTCGCCGGGCCGCAGCAGCCGCACCGCCGCCGGGTCGGCGATCCGCACCGGGGTGCGCCGCAACTCCACGGGCCGGGTCGGCCGTTCGGCGGCGACGGTCGCGGCACCCGCGGGGGAGCCGTGCCCCTGGCCAGGCTCCGGCCCTCCGCCGCCGGTGGCCGTCCCGAGCAGGACGGCCACCGCGGGTACGCAGCACGCGGTGAGGACCCACCGCCGGACGGGGCCGGCGCGCCCGAGCCGGAAGCGCCCGCCGCGCACCCGCACCGGTGGGAACGGCGGGACCGGGCGCGGGGCGGGGAAGGAGGGGGCGGGGAGGGCGGAGAAGGAGGAGTGCGGGAGCGAGAGGGTGGGTGCGGGCACGGACACGGCTGCCTCCGGGTGTCGGGAGAGCGCCGGTGCGTCCGGCGCGCTCCACACGATTCCCGACCCGGCAAGATCCCGCCGAAGGCTGTGCACGGCCCACAGCCTGTGGACAACTCGCTCACCCGCCGGGGTGACCGCCCGCCTGCGGCCAAGCGCGTCGCGGCCCATCGTGCCCGCCGCCCCGCCGCGTCCCGCGCCCGCCGCGTCCCGCTTCCCGCGCCCGAGCCGCCTTCCGCACCCGCCTCCCGCGCCCGAGCCTCCCGCCCCGCCCCGAAGGGCTACGGCAGCCGGATGCCGGGGTCGACCCCGCCCAGCGCCCGCGTGCACAGGCACTTCCGGTCCGCGGTCGCCGGCAGAGCCGCCACCGCGTCGAAGAGCACCCCGCGCAACCGGTCGACGTTGCCCGCGAAGACCTGGAGCACCTCCTCGTGCGAGACCCCCTCGCCGGTCTCCACTCCGGCGTCCAGGTCGGTGACCAGGGTCAACGACGTGTAGCACAACTCCAGTTCGCGGGCGAGGACCGCCTCGGGGTGGCCGGTCATCCCCACCACCGCGAAGCCGAGCGCAGCGTGCATCCGCGACTCCGCGCGGGTCGAGAAGCGCGGGCCCTCCACCACGACCAGGGTGCCGCCGTCGACCGGCTCCCAGTCCCGGCCCCGCGCCGCCGCCACCGCCGCGGACCGCCCCACCGGGCAGTACGGGTCGGCGAACGTGGTGTGCACGACGTTCGGCACCGAGCCGTCCGGCAGCGGGAGGCCGTCGTAGAAAGTCTGGGCGCGGTCCTTGGTGCGGTCGACGAGCTGGTCGGGTACGAGCAGCGTGCCGGGGCCGTGCTCGACGCGCAGTCCGCCGACCGCGCACGGGCCGAGGACTTGGCGGACGCCGACCGAGCGCAGCGCCCACAGGTTCGCGCGGTAGTTGATGCGGTGCGGCGGGAGGTGGTGGCCGCGGCCGTGCCGGGGCAGGAAGGCGACCCGGCGTCCGGCGACCGAGCCGAGGAACAGGGAGTCGCTGGGCGGCCCGTAGGGGGTGTCGACCTGGAGCTCGGTGACGTCCTCCAGGAACGAGTAGAAGCCCGACCCGCCGATCACGCCGATCTCGGCGTCCCGGTCCGCGGGCGCCCCGGCCCCGTGCGCGCTGTGTGCGTTCGTCGTCATGCCGAGCACCCTAGGCGAGGGCGCAGAGCGCCCGTAGGGGCCCCGCGCGGTGTGCGCGGGGCC
>NZ_JBHWZH010000046.1:0-42069 GCF_042728285.1 Streptomyces sp. NPDC060194
GCCCCGGCGCGCTGCTCGCCGAGGAGCGCCGGCTGTTCTACGTGGCCGCCACCCGGGCCCGTGCCGCGTCCACCGGTCGTCACCGGCTGAGCTTCTGGAACCGGCGGACCGCCAGCGGCAGGAAGACGGCCGTGAGGACGACGGGCCAGACGAACGCCATGAGCAGGGCGTGGGACTCGATCCAGCCGGTGCCGCCGGGGACCGGGCTGCCGAAGAGTTCGCGGGCCGCGGTGCCGGTGGAGGAGATCGGGTTCCACGCGGCGATCGCGCCCAGCCAGTCCGGCATCAGGGACGGCGCGACGAAGATGCTGGAGATCATCGTCAGCGGGAAGGCGACGGCGAAGAGGTTCCCGGCCGCCTCCTGGTTCGGGACGAGCAGCCCGAGCCAGGTGCCGAGCCAGATCAGCGCGAACCGGAGCCACAGGAGCAGGCCGAACGCGGCTGCCCCGTCAAGGACGCCGCCGCTGGGCCGCCAGCCCATCGCGAGCGCGGTCAGCGCGAGGATCGTCAGCTCGGCGACGGCGACCACGAGGTCGGTGACGCCGCGCCCGGCGACCACCGCCGAGGGGGCCATGGGCATCGAGCGGAAGCGGTCGGTGACGCCCTTGGTGCTGTCGATGACGACCATCATCGCGGTGTTGATGAACCCGAAGGCCATCGTCATCACGAACATGCCCGGCATCAGGAACTGCTGGTAGTCCCCGCCGCCCGGCACCTTCATCGCGCTGCCGAAGACGTACCCGTAGAGCAGCACGGAGAGGATCGGGAAGCCGAGCTGCCACAGGATGTTGACGGGCTGGCGCCGGTAGTGGGTCAGGCCGCGCCGGACGACGTTCCAGGTGTCGACGACCGCCCAGTACAGCCGGCCGCGATCGTCCTCGATGCCCAGGTCGACGGCGCTGGTCATCGCGCTCGTGCCCGCCGCGCCCGTCTTTGCCGTGCTCACGCCGATCGTGCTCATGCCGCGACCTCCTGTTCGCTCTTCGCCTTCCCGGCGGTCTTCCCGGACGGTTCCTCCCCGGCCGCGCGCTGGCCGGTCAGCTGCATGAATACGTCGTCCAGGCTCGGGCGGCGCAGGCCGATGTCCTCGACGCGGACGCCCTGGTCCTGGAGGGTGCGGGCGACACCGGTCAGGACGGCGACCCGGTCGACGACCGGGGCGTGCACCCGGCGTTCCTCCTCGTCGACGGTCGGCTCGGCGTCCGCCAGCCGGCCGACGGTCTTCACCGCCTCGGCGAGGTCGGCCGGGTCGGTGACGACGACCTCGATGCGGTCGCCGCCGACGGTGTCCTTCAGTCCGTCGGGGGAGTCGTCGGCGATGGCGCGGCCCTGGTCGATGACGGTGATCCGGGAGGCGAGCTGGTCGGCCTCCTCCAGGTACTGGGTGGTGAGCAGGACGGTCGTCCCGCCGCTGACCAGGGCGCGGACCGCCTCCCAGACCTCGCCGCGGCCGCGCGGGTCGAGGCCGGTGGTCGGCTCGTCGAGGAAGAGGACCTGCGGGGCGAGGATCATCGACGCGGCGAGGTCCAGGCGGCGCCGCATGCCGCCGCTGTAGCCGCCGACGCCCTGGTCGGCCGCGTCCACCAGGTCGAAGCGCTCCAGGAGTTCGGCCGCGCGCAGGGCGGCGCGGCGGCCGCCGAGGTGGAAGAGGCGGCCGAACATCTCCAGGTTCTGGCGGCCGGTCAGGACCTCGTCCACCGCGGCGTACTGGCCGGTCAGGCCGATGCGGGTGCGGACGAGGCGGGGCTGCTCGCGGACGTCGGCGCCGGCGACGGTCGCGGTGCCGCCGTCGAGCCTGAGCAGGGTGGCCAGGGCGCGGACGGCCGTCGTCTTGCCCGCGCCGTTCGGGCCGAGCAGGCCGTGGACCGTGCCGCGGCGGACGGTGAGGTCGAAGCCGTCGAGGGCGCGTTTCTCGCCGTAGCGCTTGTGCAGTCCCCTTGCGTGGACGGCGTACGTGTCCGGGTGGTCGTTCGCGTGGTGGTCCGTGTGCTGGTTCGTGTGCTCCCCCTGCGGGATGTCGTGCATGGTCCATCGCCTCCCCGACGAAAACCGAGTACGGTGTACTGAGAAGAGAGTACACCGTACTCAGTTCGGGGCCAAGCCCTTAAGGTGGGAGACATGGCGAGCACGGAGACGAGTGGGACCGGCGACATCGAACGCAGCCTGGAGTTGCTGTGGGGTACGGGCGAGCGGCCCACGCGGGGACCGAAGCCGGGGCTCTCGCTGGAGCGGATCGTCGGCGCGGCGGTCGGGATAGCCGATGCGGAGGGGCTCGACGCGGTGTCCATGCGGCGGCTCTCGCAGGAGCTGGGCGCGGGGACGATGACGCTGTACCGGTACGTCCCCGGCAAGGCCGAGCTGCTCGACCTCATGCTGGACCGGGTGCAGGGGCCGACGTCCACGGAGTACCCCGCCCATGACTGGCGCGCCTCGGTCTCGGCGATCGCCCACGACACGCTCGCGGGGTTGCGGCGGCACCCGTGGCTGCTGCACGTGAACCAGGCGCGGCCGGTGCTCGGGCCCAATGTGCTGGCCAACATGGAGAAGATGGTCGGAGCGCTGCGGGGGACGGGGCTGACGGATCAGGAGGTGGTCTCCGTGATCGTCGCCGTCGACGGCTACGTGAGCGGGGTGGCGCGGACGCAGGTGAACGCGCTGGAGGCGGCGCAGAGGTCGGGGACGACGGAGGAGGAGTTCTGGCGGGCGCAGGAGCCGGTGCTCGTGCGGATCATGTCGACGGGGGAGTTTCCGCTGATGGCGTCGCTCGACGACAACGCGTTCGACTTCACGTACGACCACTTCGGGTTCGGGCTGGCTCGGCTGATCGACGGGCTCGATGCGTTCATCTCGCGGCGCGGGGTGGGGGAGGCCTGAGGCCGGGGGCTCCGCCCCCGACCCCCCTCCGCGGCTCCGCCGCGGGTGCACGGCCTCCGGCCGCGCGGCCTCAAGCGCCGGCCGGGCTGAGATTTTTCGCCGGCTCGCGCCGGCATCGGCCCCCCGGCCCCGCAGGGATGTTTCGCGGCTCCGCCGCGGGTACCGGGCTCCGGCCGCGCGGCCTCAAGCGCCGGCCGGGCTGAGAGTTTTGCCGGCTCGCGGCAGCATCGACCCCCCCGGCCCCGCAGGGCTGTTTCGCAGCTCCGCCGCGGGTACCGGGCTCCGCCCGGCGGCCTCAAGCGCCGGCCGGGCTGAGATTTTTCGCCGGCTCGCGCCGAGTTCGTGCCGGCTCGCGCCGAGTTCGTGCCGGCACGTACCAGGCTCCGCCCGGCAGCCTCAAGTGGCGGCCGGGCTGATACCTACGTCAGCTCAGCCGCACCGGCAGTTCGAACAGGTCGTTCTGGGTCACCACCGGCTTGTTCTTGAGTTCGGTCGCGGGGACGGCGAGGGTGAGGGCGGGGAAGCGGGAGTAGAGGGCGGGGAGGGCGACGGTGGCTTCGAGGCGGGAGAGGGCCGCGCCGGGGCAGACGTGGGGGCCGTGGCCGAAGGCGATGTGGCGGATGGGGGAGGGGCGGGTGATGTCGAAGGCGCCGGCGGAGTCGCCGTGCTGGCGGGGGTCGCGGCCGATCGCGTTGTAGGAGACGATCAGGGCTTCGCCCTTGGCGATGACCTTGTCCCCGACGGGCACGTCCTCCGTGGCGAAGCGGATGAGGACGTGGGAGGTGGGGGTGGAGTAGCGGAGGGTCTCCTCGACGACGGCCTCCCAGGACGCGTCGCCCGCCTGGACGAGGGCGAGCTGGTCGGGGTGGTTGGAGAGGTTGACGACCGCGTTGACGATGAGCGAGATGGTGGTCTCGTGCCCGGCCGCGATCATCAGCTGCAGGGTGTTGACGATCTCCTCGTCGGTGAGGTGGTCCCCGCCGTCCGAGGCGCGGATGAGCGCGCTGGTGAGGTCGTCGCCCGGTTCGGCCCGCTTCGCCTCGACCGTCTTCGCCATCAGCCCGCCCAGCTCGATGAGCGTCGCGAGGACCTCCTGCGGCGGGGTCTGCGTCGAGAAGAACTTCTCGAAGAGGACCTTCAGCCGGGGCAGGTGCGCCTCGTCGATCCCCATCAGCTCGCTGACGACGTACATCGGCAGCGGGTACGCGAACTCCGCCTTGAGGTCGACGACCTCGCCCTCCGGCGTGTCCGCCAGCTTCGTCAGCAGCTCGTCCGTCAGCGCGGCGATCCGCGTCCGCATCTGCTCCACCCGCTTGGGCGTCAGCGCCTGCGCGACCAGGGTGCGCAGCCGGCGGTGGTCCGGCCCGTCCACCGTCAGCATCGAACGGCCCGGGTTCGCCAGGCCGATCAGCGCCCAGTCCGGCGCGATCTCCCCGCGCTGCCAGGCGCCCCACTGCTCGATGTCCTTCACAAGCCGCGGATTCGTCAGCAGCGCACGCGCCTCCGCGTGGTGGGTCACCGACCACACCGTCACGCCGCCCGGCAGCTCCACCTCGACGAGCGGACCGGCGTCGAGCAGCGCGTTGGTCTCGCCTTCGAGGTCGTTGACGAACGGGTCGAGGGCGAACGGGCAGGTGGGTGCGGTCATGGGAGCGCTCCAGAGTGAGAGGGACGGCAATCGGCGTGGGGGGCGGAAGACTTCAGCGGCGAGCGGGCACGGGAATCGGCCCGGCCGGCGGGCAGCGGCCCGATGGATTCAGCCCGGCCGGCCTTCGAGGCCGTCGACCGGAGGCCGGTACCGCGCCGGCAGGCGCGAATCAGCGGGCTGCGCCCACCGCCGGCGTCGGGGTGAACCGGACCGGCAGGTCGGTGAGCCCCCGCAGCCAGGGGGAGGGACGGCGGGTCAGCGCGGACGCGGGCACGTCGAGGTCCAGGTCCGGCAGCCGGTCCAGCAGCACCTCGATCCCGGTCCGGGCGATGACTTCGGCGACCTCCTGCGCCGGGAAGGGGCAGCGGTGCTCCCCGTGCCCGAAGGAGAAGAACGCGTTGTTGCCGCCGGTGAGCGCCGACCCGTCCACCCGGATCTGCGGGTCCGCGTTCGCCGCGGCGAGACCGAGCAGCAGCAGGTCGCCGGCCCTGATGTGCCGCCCCCCGAGGTGCGCGTCGCGGCTGGCCCACCGGCCGGCGACGTTCTGCGTGGGCGTGTCCTCCCACAGCACCTCGTTCATCGCCTCGCCGACGCTGTGCCGCCCGCCGGACAGCGACGCGGCGAACCGGTCGTCGGTGAGCATCAGGCGCAGGCTGTTGCCGATCCAGTCCGCGGTCGGCTGGTGGCCCGCGGCCATCATCACCATCATGTCCTGGGCGAGCTCCTCGTCGGAGAAGTCCCCCCGCGCCCCCGCGATCATCCAGGAGGCGACGTCCTGCTCCGGCTGCGCGTGCCGCGCGGCGAGCAGGCCGAACACCGAGACGGCGAGGTGCTGTTGGCCGGCGAGCGCGCGTTCGCCGCCGTCGATCATGTCGTTGAGCGCGGTGACGAGCCCCGGCCCCTCCTCGTCGCTGAAGCCGTAGAGCTTGACCAGCACCCGTACGGGCAGCAGGGAGGCGTACGCGGCGATGATGTCGGTGCGCCCGACGCCGCTGAACGCGTCGATCAGCTGGTCGGCGTACTGCTCGGCGAAGGAACGGAGTTGGAAGGGGTCGACCGACTCCAGCGCCTCCGCGATGACGCCCGCCCGCCGCCGGTGGCGCTCACCGACGGTGTAGAGGATGGACGGCTGCCTGCGCCCGACCATCGGCAGGAGCGGCCAGTCGTCGGGTATCCGGTCCCACTGGTTCCACAGCTCGGAGTCGCGGCTGAACAGCTCCGGGTCGCTGGTGACCTGGTGCAGCTCGCGGTAGCCGAGGACGAGCCACGCCGGCACGTCGCCGGGCAGCACCACCGGGGCGATCGGACCGTGCTCGCGGCGCAGGTCGCGGTAGAGCCCGCCGGGGTCGGTCTGGAAGCGTGGACCGCCGAGCGGGACCGCCCCGGCGGCGTGCGGGCAGGTGGAGGTCACGCCGTCTCCTGGAGGGGTGAGGGGGACGAGTGCAGGGTGCGCAGGTGCTCGACGAGCGCGATGAGCACGTCCCGGCTGCTGGTCCGCTCGCGGGCGTCGCAGAAGACGAGCGGGACGCCCTCGGGCAGGTCGAGCGCGTCGCGCAGCGCCTCGGGGGTGTGCGAGGTGGCGTCGCCGAAGTCGTTGACGGCGACGACGAACGGCGTCCCGTGGTGCTCCAGGCGGTCGATCGCGTACCAGGAGTCGGCGAGCCGGCGGGTGTCGACGAGGACGACCGCGCCGAGCGTGCCGGCGAACAGCCGGTCCCAGAGGAACCAGAACCGCTCCTGCCCGGGCGCGCCGAAGAGGTACAGCACGCTGCGGTCGTCGATGGAGATCCGGCCGAAGTCGAAGGCGACCGTGGTGGCGGTCTTGCCGTCGACGCCGGTGGTGTCGTCGACGCCCTGGCCGGCACTCGTCATCGTCTCCTCGGTGTTCAGCGGGCGGATCTCGCTGACCGAGCGGACCAGGGTGGTCTTGCCGACGCCGAAACCGCCCACGACGACGATCTTGAGACCGTTGTCTGCGGTCCGCGCCAGCGGGGTGGCGCCCTGGTCCGGGAGGGACGGGCGCGGGGCCGGGTCAGAGATTGCGGAGTCCAACGAGCACCTGTTCCAGGACGGCGGGGTCGGGGATGTTGCGGGCTGTGCGGGGGTGGCGGGCGGAGATGCGGCCGGTGCCGATCAGGTCGGCGAGCAGGATGCGGGTGATCGACACCGGCAGCCGCAGCTCGGCGGCGATCTCGACGACGGCGGTGGGCGTGGCGCACATCCGCAGGATCGTGGCGTGCTCCGACTGCATGCCGGGGGTCGGCCCGGACTCGGTGACGATCAGCGTGACCAGGTCGAACGTGGTCGATCCGGCGCGGGCGCGGCCCCCGGTGAGGGTGTAGAGGCGGTCGGGGGAGTCGTCCCGGCCGGGACGGCCGCCCGGCGGCCCCGCGGCGGTCATCCGCGGGGCTCCGCCCGCAGATGTTCGCCCAACTGCTCGACGAGCTCGCTCATGTTGTGCCCGATCAGGCCGGCGTCGGCGGTCTCGGTGGCGACGACGGCCAGGTGCGCGCCCTCGCCGGCCTCGACGATGAAGAGCACGCCGCCGTAGAACTCGGTCATCGCCGAGCGGATGCCGCCGGTGCCGTCGCCGAACTCGATGGACGCGCCGTAGGACAGGCTCTGGATGCCGGCGGCGATGGCGGAGAGCTGGTCGGCCTGGTCCACGGTCAGCTCGGGCGTGCGGCACAGCTTGAGGCCGTCGCGGGAGAGCACGAGCGCGTGGCGGGCGCCGGGAGTGCGCTCGATGAGGCGCTCCAGGAGCCAGTTGAGCTTCTCGTCGGTGGTGGACGTCATCGGGCGGGGCCTTCCGGGTGCGGGGCGGGGGGAGCTGCACCGGCGGGGGAGCCGGCGACGGGGGAGGAGGTACGGGGGCCCGCCTCGGTGGACGCGCGGACCGCCTCGCGGAACGTCCGGAACCGCGCGGCCCGCGACTCCGGGGTCGCCGCGGGGGCGGCGGACGCGGTCGACAGGGGGGCGGGGGACATCGCGGCGGTCCGCGCGTGCGCGGCGGCGAGCGTCTGGCCGCGGCGGCGGCGGGGCAGGGCGTCGGCGGCGGGCGCGGGGTCGGCGGGGGAGGGCTCGTCCGCGGGGGCGGGGTGCGGGGCGGGGGCGTCCGCGGCGGGAGCGGTGCGCGGGGCGGGGGCGTCCGCGGGGGCGTCCGGGGCCGCCGTCGCGACGGCCGGTCGAGCCGGTTCCGGCGCGGGGGACGCGGCCGGCCCGGCGGACCGCACCGGCTCCGCAGCCGCGGCCGACGTCGGACCCGTCCCCGTCGCCTCTGCCACCGGCTCCGGCTGCTGCGGCTCGATCCGGACCCGGCTGATCAGCTCGTGCGGGATGAGGACGACGGTGCCGGTGCCGCCGCGCGCGGACGGGCGGAAGGACACCTTCAGGCCGTGCTTGCGCGACAGGCGGCCCACGACCGCGAGGCCGAGCCGGGTGCCGGACAGCGCGGCCAGGTCCGAGTCCTGCGACGCGACCGCCGCCTCGGCGCGGCGCAGCTGCACCTCGCTCATCACGAGCCCGCTGTCCTCGACGGTGACGACGACGCCGGCCGGGACCTCCTCCACGTACACGTGGACCTCGGCGGACGGCGGCGAGAAGTTCGCCGCGTTGTCGAGGATCTCCGCCAGCGCGTGCATGACGCCCTCGGCGGCGTGCCCGGCGACCGCCACGTCCGTCGCGGCGTGGACGCGTACGCGCTGGTAGCCGGCGATGCGGCCCATCGCGCCGCGCAGCACCGACTCCATGACGATCGGCCGCGCCCAGCGGCGCCCGGAGCGCGCCCCGGACAGGACGGCGACGGAGTCGGCGAGGCGGCCCGCCTGGGCGGTGCGGTGGTCGAGGTGCAGCAGGTCGACGAGGACGTCCTCGTCGGTGTGCCGGTGCTCCATCTCGCGCAGGTCGGCGAGCATCCCGGTGGCCAGCGCCTGCATACGGCCGGCCGCGTTCGCGCACGCGGCCATCGCGGCGGCCCGCCCGGCCTCGGTGCGGCGCAGCTCGGCGCTGAGCCGGGTGGTGTCGGCGGCGTGCCGCGCCAGCTCCACGGAGTGGCGTTCCGCCAGCGCGTCCCGGTCGTCGATGAGTTGCAGCGCCCGCTCCCGGTTGAGCCGGGCCGCGGTGAGCGCGTGCACGGCCGTCGCGACGGCGGCGGTCAGGAGCACGGCGGCCGAGCCGGCGCCCCAGGCGGCGGCCGTCCGGAAGTCGTCGGGCGCGGCGGCGACGGCCCAGAGGGTGAGCAGCGCGCCGGTCGCGGCCGATATCAGCAGGGCCAGGACGGTCGGCCGGTGGGACGCAGTCATCAGCGTGGTTCCTCGGGGTCCTCGACAGGTGGGGCAGCTGTGCGGGGAACGGCAGTTGGGATTCCTGTGCGATTCGGGGCCACTATAGGAGAACTCCTGATCGGTTTGGTTGCCGCGCCGTGACGTTCGTTGCTCGATTTGCGGGGCGAGAGGTGCAACGGCCGCGTCCCCGGCGGACCCGGACCTTCCGTCGATGACGCCGCGTCAGCCCTCCCTGACGCTCCGTCGGCGCCGGTGCGCGCGTGCGGGTGCCGCCGCGGCGGGTGCATGCTGGAGGCGTGGGCGATCACCGGGACATCGCGGGACTCGAACGCGCGCTGCGGGCCTCCGTCGGCGGCGACGTCGACTTCACGGCGGCCGCGCGGGCGCTGACGACCATGGACGCGTCCAACTACCGGCGGGTCCCGGTCGGCGTGGTCGCCCCGCGCGACGCCGACGACGTGGCCGCCGCGCTCGCCGTCTGCCGCGCCCACGCGGTGCCGGTCGTGCCGCGCGGGGGCGGTACGTCGATCGCCGGGCAGGCGACCGGCGTGGGGGTGGTGCTCGACCTGACCCGTTCCATGGGCGGCGTCGTCGCGGTCGACCCCGACGCGCGGACCGCCGTCGTCGGGCCCGGGCTCGTCCTGGACCGGCTGCAGGAGGCCGTGCGGCCGTACGGGCTCGCGTTCGGCCCCGATCCGTCGACCCACGGCCGCTGCACGCTCGGCGGGATGATCGGCAACAACTCCTGCGGCGCGCACTCGGTGCGGTGGGGGACGACGGCCGACAACGTCGAGCGGCTGAAGGTGACGACCTACCGGGGCGGGCGGCACACGCTCGGGCGGGGCTGGGACGGCGCCCCGGACGGCCTGTGGGACCTGGCGGCAGCGGAGTCGGCGCTGCTGCGGACCGGTTACCCGCAGCGGATGCCCCGCCGGATCTCCGGCTACGCGCTCGACGCGCTGCTCCCCGAGGCGGGGGTGGACCTGGCGCGCGCCTTCTGCGGCAGCGAGGGCACGCTCGGGGTGGTCACCGAGGCGACCGTCCGCCTGGTCGAGCCGCCGCGCGTCCGCGCGCTCGCCGTGCTCGGGTACCCCGACGAGAGCGCCGCGGCCGAGGCCGCGCCCGGCCTGCTCGCGTACGCCCCGCTGACCGTCGAGGGGATGGCCGCCGACCTCGTCCCCGACCCCGCCGGGCTGCCGCGCGGCGGGGCGTGGCTGTTCGTCGAGACCGGCGGGGCGACGGCGGCGGAGGCGTCGGCGCGCGCGGCGGAGGTCGTCCGGGCGTCGGACGCGCTCGACGCGTCCGTCGTCACCGATCCGGCCGGGATGCGGCTGCTGTGGCGGATCCGCGAGGACGCGGCGGGGACGGCGACGCGGACGCCCGACGGCGGCGAGGCGTGGCCCGGCTGGGAGGACTGCGCGGTGCCGCCGGCCCGCCTCGGCGCCTACCTGCGCGACTTCCGCGCGCTGCTCGCCGGGCACGGCCTGCGGGGGACGCCGTACGGGCACTTCGGGGACGGCTGCGTTCACGTTCGCATCGACTTCGATCTGCTGACGCATCGTGGGACCGCCCGCTTCCGTGCCTTCTCCGAGGCCCTCGCCGACCTGGTCACCGCGTACGGCGGCTCGCTCTCCGGGGAGCACGGCGACGGGGTCGCGCGCGCCGAACTCCTGCCGCGGATGTACGGGCGGGAACTCGTCGGCCTGTTCGGGCGTTTCAAGGACGTCTGGGACCCGGACGGCGGCATGAATCCCGGCATGCTGGCCCGCCCGGACCGCCTGGACGAGCACCTGCGCTTCGCCGTCCTGCCGACGGGGCCCTCGCGGTGGAACGGGGGCGACCCGGGCCGCCCCGTGGACGTGGAGTTCGCCTACCCGCACGACGGGCCCGGCGGCGGGGACTTCACGGCGGCGGTCCGGCGGTGCGTCGGGGTGGCCAAGTGCCGTACGGCGGCCGGCGGGGCGGGCGGGATGTGCCCCTCGTTCCGGGCGACGGGAGAGGAGCGGCACTCCACCCGCGGGCGCGCCCGGCTGCTGCACGAGATGCTCGCCGGCGAGGTCGTCCGCGACGGCTGGCGCGCGGCGGAGGTGCGGGACGCGCTCGACCTGTGCCTCTCCTGCAAGGCGTGCCGCACCGAGTGCCCGGTCGGGGTGGACATGGCCACGTACAAGGCGGAGTTCCTCCACCAGCACTACCGGGGGCGGCTGCGGCCGGCCGCGCACTACGCGCTGGGCTGGTTGCCGCGGTGGCTGCGGCTCGCAGCGCCGTTCGCCCGGCCGCTGAACGCGGCCGCCCGGGTGCGGGTGCTCGCCGCGGTCGCGAAGCGCGCGGCGGGGATCGCACCGGAACGGGAGCTGCCGGCGCTCGCCACGCGGACGTTCCGGCGGTGGGCGCGGAGGCGGGCGCGGGAGCGCGGGGGTGCGATCGGGGCGGCCGCCGCCGGAGGGCCGACCGCCGTCGCGGGCGGGGCGGCGCCCGGCCACGCCGGGGGAGACGCGGCGGTCCGGGCCGCCGCTCGGGCGGCCGGTTCCGGCAGCCGGCCCGGCGGCGGCCCCGTCGCCGTGCTGTGGCCGGACACGTTCACCGACCACCTGTCGCCGTCGGTCGGGCGGGCCGCCGTGCGGGTCTTCGAGGCGGCGGGGGTCGAGCTGCGGCTGCCCGAGCGGCGGGTCTGCTGCGGGCTGACGTACGTCTCGACCGGGCAGCTCGACCGCGCGCGGGCGGTGATGCGGCGCTCGCTCGACGCCCTGGCGCCACATTTCGACGCGGGGCGCCCCGTCGTCGTCCTCGAACCGTCCTGCGCGGCGACGCTCCGCACCGACCTGCCCGAGCTGCTGCCCGGCGACCCGCGCGCGGCCGCGCTGGCCGGGCGGGTGCGGACGTTCGCGCAGGCGCTGGAGGAGTGCGCGCCCGACTGGTCGCCGCCGCGTCTCGACCGGCCGGTCGTCGGGCAGACCCACTGCCACCAGCAGGCCGTCCTCGGCGAGGAGGCCGAGCGGCGGCTGCGGGCGCGGGCCGGTCTGACCGGTGAGCTGAGCGGCGGGTGCTGCGGCCTCGCCGGGAACTTCGGATTCGAGCGCGGCCACCAGGAGGTGTCCGCGGCGTGCGCGTCGGAGCGTCTGCTGCCCGCCGTCCGGGACGCGCCCCCGGGCGCGGCGGTCCTCGCCGACGGCTACTCCTGCCGCACGCAGCTCGACCAGCTGGCCGGGGTGCGCGGCCGGCACCTGGCGGAGCTGCTCGCGGACGGGCTCCCGGCGGGTGCGCTTACGGTGGAGGGGACCGTTTAGCGGGCCGAACGGGTGCCGTTCAGTGCAGCTAAATGAACTTGTAGTCCATCGCATTGAACTGAGAGAGTAGCCGGGTGACTGAGCCGACGACCCCCGCCGTGTCCGCCGCCGCGCATCCCTCCGGGGCGGGCCCGGCGCCGGCGGACGGATCCCGTGCCGGCGGCGCGCGCGGCACGTCGGCCGGCTCGACCGCCTCCGGTGCCGCCGCCGACCGTTCCGGGGCGTCCGCCCCGAAGGGCGGCGGCCCCGCCCGGGGGCTCGCGCGGATGGGGCCCGTCGCGATGGTGGTCGCGGGCGGTCTCTCTGTGCAGTTCGGCTCCGGGTTCGCCGTGAAGATCATGCCGGAGGCGGGCGCGCTCGGCGTCGTCACGCTGCGGCTCGTGATCGCCGCGAGCATCCTCATGCTCGTCTGCCGCCCGAAGCTGCGCGGGCACACCCGGCAGGACTGGGGCACGGTCCTCGCCTTCGGCCTCGCCCTCGGCGGCATGAACACGCTGTTCTACCAGGCCGCGGCCCGGATCGACCTCGGGGCCGCGGTGACCCTGGAGGTGCTCGGACCGCTCGCCCTGTCCGTCCTCACCTCGCGCCGCCTGGTGAACGTCGTCTGGGCCGGGCTCGCGCTCGCCGGCGTCGCCCTGCTGGGCGCGGGCGGCTTCGACCACCTCGACCCGCTCGGCGCGGCGTACGCGCTGGCCGCGGGCGGCTGCTGGGCCGCGTACATCGTCTTCAGCGCCCGCACCGGCCGGCGCTTCCCGCAGGCCGACGGGCTCGCCCTCGCGATGGCCGTCGCGGCCCTGCTCGTCCTGCCGCTCGGCGTGTGGGAGTCCGGCGCGAAGCTGGTCGTCCCCTCCACGCTCGCCGTCGCGGCCGGCGTCGCCGTGCTCTCCTCCGTCCTGCCCTACACCCTCGAACTCATCGCGCTGCGGCGGCTGCCCAACGCCACCTTCGCGATCCTGATGAGCCTCGAACCCGCCATCGCCGCGCTCTCCGGCTTCCTCGTCCTCAGCCAGCGCCTCACCTTGACCGAGGGCCTCGCCATCGTCCTCGTCATCGCGGCCAGCATGGGCGCGGTCCGCTCGACCGCCCGCGCGAGCGCCCCGAAGGCGGCCCCCGAGGCGTGAGTCAGCGCGCGACCGCCTCCAGGTGGTAGGTCGTGTCGACGCAGAAGCCGCTCGTGCTGCGGCCCCTGATCTCCAGGACGTACGACCCCGGCGACAGCGGCGCCACCGTGCCCCAGCGGCCGGTGGCGAAGCGGGAGGTCAGCAGCGGGTAGCGGAACGTCCCGACGTAGTCCTCCAGCGGCAGCGCGACCCCGTTGAGGTGCGCGCTCGCCTGCGCGATCCGCATCGACTGCGGCGTCGGGGCGTACTCCCGGGTGTGCTGCGTGTTCAGGACGGGGAAGAACAGCGGCCGCCCCGCCGGTATCGTGCACCGGCGCTCCACCCGGCCCCCGTACGTCCCCGCCAGGAACCACACGTCCGCCGGCTGCCGCCACCCCGCGTGCTCCCCGGTCTCGTCCCGCACCGGGCTCCGCTCCTCCGGCGCGGACAGCGCCCACTTCCACCACCGCCCCGCCATCTCCCCACCGGCCCGCGCATCCAGCACCCACCCGGCCCCACCGTGCATCGTCCCGTCCACGACCCACCCCTGTCCCGTCGCTCCGTAGCGCTCGGACCCTACGCGATGCGGCCCCCCACCAAGCAGGCGCGGCCCCCGAAACCCCGTTGCGGGTCGCCCGGAGGCCCCTGCATCCTTGCGCGGTGTACGAGAGCCATCTGACCGCCCCCTGCGCCCCCGCCGAGCTGGGACGCCTCGAACGGTGGGCCGCGCGCCACGGGGTGAAGTTCACGCACATCGAACTGGCCCGGGGTCGCACGCCCTCCCAGCCGATGCTGACCTCGGCCGGATCACGTCCGACGTACGACGCCGAGCGCGGACACGTCACCGCGCTGGCCGCGCTGCTCGCCGCGGACGGGTTCGCCGTGGCGCGGACCAAGGTGGAGTGCGTGCCGTGGGCGCCCGAGGTGCCGCGCGACGACGCCGAGGCGGTCGCGGACGTGCGCGGGCGCCACTTCGAGCACCACGTGAAGCTCCTCCTCGACCCGTCCCACGACACCTCCGCCCTGCTCGCGGCGGCCGTGCGGCACGGCGCCCACGTCCCCCGCAACGCCCGGCGCAGGCGGCCGGACGGCCAGGAGGAGCGCTTCGTCACCCAGCGCTGCCACGGCGTGGGCGACGACCGGGCGGCCGGCGCGCTGCAGCGCCTGCTCGCGGAGCTCGCTGCGTACGAGGTGCTGGACGTCGAGCGGGAGTACGTCCTGCTCGACAGCGGACCGGAACTCGACCACGGATGGCTGGAGGCGGCATGACCGGTGTGGACGGAGAGCGGGGCCCCACCGAGGACGGCTACCCGCGCACGATGCTGCGGCTGCCCCACCCCGCGGCCGTCCAGTACGCGATGTTCGACCCCGCGCTCAAGCAGTTCCCGAACGCGTACCGCGCCGGGGACCCGGCCTTCCCCGACGGCGAGGCCACCCGCGCCTGGCAGTCGGCCCGGGCGGAGGCGCTCGCCGCGGTCCTGGACGGCGTGGCGGACTCCTCCTGGGCACAGTCGCTGGTGCTGCGCGGCAGCGCGCTGATGGCGCTGGGGTTCGGGGCGGACGCGCGGGAACCCGGCGACCTGGACTTCGTGGTCGTCCCCACGGACTGGGAACTGGCCGACGCGCGCACGGACGCCCTGTTCGCCGGGGTCGCGGCCGCCGCCGAGGCGCGATCCGCCGTGCGCGACGACGGCCCGCGGATCGACGCGGCCGGCGCCGTCGTCGAGGACATCTGGACGTACGAGCGGGTGCCCGGCCGGCGCATGATGCTGCCCTGGACCGCACCGCACACGTCCGGCGGCTGGGTGCAACTGGACCTCGTCTTCGGCGAGACCCTCTCCGAGCCGCCGGGGGCGGTCTGCCTCCCCTCGGGCGGCCGGCTCCTCGCGGCGAGCCCCGCGTTGTCGCTGGCCTGGAAGATCCTGTGGCTGCTCGTCGACGCCCACGCCCAGGGCAAGGACCTCTACGACGCGGTTCTGCTCGCCGAACGCCACCCATTGCCGTACGCCCTGCTCCTCGACGTTCTCACCCTCAGCGAGGACTGGACGCCACTCCATGAGGACGAGACGCTCGCCGAGCGCCTGCACACGGAACTCCAGTACGTGGAGTGGCACCATTTCGAGGACGAGTACCCCCGCTTCCACGGCCGCCTTCCCGAGTTCATCCACCGCCTCCTCACCGCGCTCGCCCCCACGTTCGCCGAGGAGCCCCGGGGCTGACCGGCCGGCCCCACGTACTCGCGCCACTGCTCGACGGTGCGGGGCAGGCCGACGGCTCGGCTCATCGGAGTGAGGCCGGGCACGTCAGGGCGGGCCCCGGTGTCGGCCCGGTAGCCCGCACTCTCGGCGTGCTCTTGCACCGCTCCGCCGTCGGAGGCCGGGTCAAGGAGGAGCGCGACGCGGTCCTCGTCGCGGCATCACCCCATGCGCCACTGACAACGGGCCGTCAGCGGACCCGGGCCCGCCGGCGGCCCTCGTGGACGATGCGGTCGGCGGTCTGCCCGGGGGTCAGGGCGGAGGTGTCGAACCACCAGCCGACGTCGCCGTACTGGCTCCTCATGGACGCGTCGAGCATGTCGTAGCCGTCGAAGTCGAACCGTTCGGAGGGGGCGCGGACGGTGTTGCGGTACCGGCAGGTCGCGATGCCGGGGTCGAGGACGACCAACTGCACGTGATGAGACCGGAGTTCGGCGAGGAAGAAGTCCAGGTCGGCGCGCGAGGGGAGCACCGCGTCGACGAGCACCGTGAAGCCCGCGTCCCCGAAGTTGTTCGCCAGCGCGCACAGGTTGCGGTGCAGCAGCCTCACCTGCCGCGCGGCCTCGTCCCGCGGCTCCCCCAGCGCCCACACGAACCCGCTGACGATCATCCCGTTGACATCGTCACCCCCCAGCCGCGCGGCCCTCTCGAACCGCTCCCCGACCAGCCGCGTCACCGTCGACTTCCCGGCCCCCGGCATCCCCGTCACGAGCACGCACTCCGGCTCCCGCCTCATGCGCCCGAGCGTCCCAGCGGCTGCCGGGCGCGGCAACCGTGTTTCGCGCGCGGTCCCGGCGCGGCCGCCCCCGGGCTCGCTCCGTGAGATCCGCGGCGTCGCCCCCCGAGACTTCCGCTGGGAGCAGGACCGCGCCCGGTACCGGGTCCGCTTCTGGGACGTGCAGGCGGTCGCGGCCCACGCGTACGAGGTCCTGGGCGACAACGCCGTTGACGAAGTCCTGCCGTGGGCACCGGAGTTCGCGGCGAAGCGCGGCTGGTCCCGCACGGTCTACGCCGCGGTCACCGACGCGCGCGACCTGGGCGCCGCCGCAGGTCCCGTCGTCGCCGCGGGCAGGCTCGACGGCGGGGCCACCGGCCCCTGTGGACCGGTGGTCTCCTCGTCGCCGCCGCCGTCCGCATCGCCCTTGTCGCGAGGAAGAACGCCATCGCCCGTTCGTCGGGCGGGAGTTCGGGCAGTCGCACAGGCGACGGGTAACGAACGCACGTGAACCGAGGAGTGGTGATGGCGAAGACCGCGACGACCAAGACGACGCGTCCGAAGGCTGCCGCGGCGGCCGGGAAGGCGACGGGGGGCGGGAAGACGAAGGCCGGGAAGAAGGCCGCGGCGAGCGCGCTGTCGCAGGCGCCGGCGAAGGGGAGGAAGACGTCGTCGAAGGTGACGAGCCCGAAGGCGTCGTCGGCCGCGGGCAAGGCCGTGAAGAGCAAGAAGTCGACCGCGGCGGAGAAGTCCGCGGCGGGCAGCGCGCTGTCGCAGAAGGAGAAGAAGTCGACGGCGAAGCCGACGAAGAAGGCGCTCACGGAGGCGGCGAAGGTGCTGTCCGATCCGAAGGCGACGAAGAGCAAGAAGTCGGCTGCGGCGAGCACGCTCGCCCAGGCGGCGGCGGTCGCGCTCAAGTAGCCCCGGCGCGGTGGGGACAGAGGGCGGACCGGGCGCAGAACGGTCCGCCCTCGTGCGTGCCCGCCGCGGCGCCGCGGCGGGCGCGTGGGGAACGCGGGTGGCGGGGTCGGGCCGCAGCGCGAACGGTCCGGCCCCGCCGCACGCCCGCCGCAGATTTCCATGCAAGCACGCTTGCTTGTTTTTCGCGGCCCTGGCATGCTCCCCCGCACCAGCCGGTGTCCGGAGGGAGTGCGAAGGTGTCCGAAGCACGGCCCGTGATCGATGACCTGGTGGACGAGGGGCGCGAACTCGACGCCCTGGTCGCCGCGTTGGACGACAAGGAGTGGTCCACTCCGACCCCCGCGCCCGGCTGGACCGTCGCCCACCAGATCGCCCACCTCGCCTGGACCGACCGGACCGCGGTCGTCGCGCTGACCGATCCGGACGCGTTCGCCGTCGAGGTCGAGAAGGCGGCGGCCGCACCGGCGACGTTCGTCGACGAACAGGCCTCCAAGGGGGCGCAGTTGGCCCCGACGGAACTGCTGAACCGGTGGCGGTGCGGCAGGGTGCGCCTCGCGGCGGAGCTGCGCCTGCTGCCGGCCGGCCGGCGCTTCCCCTGGTACGGCCCGCCGATGAGCGGCCCCAGCATGGCGACCGCCCGGCTGATGGAGACCTGGGCCCACGGCCAGGACGTCGCCGACGCGCTCGGCGTGCGCCGCGCGCCCACGGCGAGGCTGCGGCACGTGGCCTGGATCGGCGTCCGCGCGCGAAACTACGCGTACTTCGTGCGCGGGCTCCAGCCGCCGCCCGGACCGTTCCGGGTCGAGCTGGAGGCGCCCGACGGCGGGGAGTTGTGGACGTACGGGCCGGACGACGCCGCCCAGCGGGTCACCGGCCCGGCGCTCGACTTCTGCCTGCTCGTCACCCAGCGCGTACACCGCGACGACGTCCCGGCCGTCCGCGCGGAGGGCCCCGACGCCGAGCCCTGGCTCGAGATCGCGCAGGCCTTCGCGGGCCCGGCGGGAGCGGGCCGGCCGCGGGGGGCGCGGCCGTGACCGCCCCGATCCGCATCGGCAACGCCTCCGGCTTCTACGGCGACCGCTTCGACGCGATGCGCGAGATGCTCTCCGACGGCCCGCTCGACGTCCTCACGGGCGACTACCTCGCCGAGCTGACGATGCTCATCCTCGGCCGCGACCGGCTCAAGGACCAGCGCACCGGGTACGCGAAGACCTTCCTGCGGCAGCTGGAGGAGTGCCTGGGGCTCGCGCGGGAGCGCGGGGTGCGGATCGTGGCGAACGCGGGCGGGCTCAACCCGGCCGGACTCGCTGACGCCGTACGGGAGTTGGCCGGACGGCTGGGCGTGGCGGTCCGCGTCGCGCACGTCGAGGGCGACGCGCTGCCGCCGCCCGAGGGCGCGCTCACCGCGAACGCCTACCTCGGCGGCGGAGGCATCGCCGCCTGCCTGCGGGCGGGTGCGGAGATCGTCGTGACGGGCCGGGTCGCCGACTCCGCGCTGGTCAGCGGGGTCGCCGCCGCGCACTTCGGGTGGGCCGCGGGGGACTGGGGCCGGCTCGCGGGGGCGGTCGTCGCCGGCCACGTCCTGGAGTGCGGGACGCAGGCGACCGGCGGCAACTACTCGTTCTTCCGCGGGCGGGACGTCCGGCGGCCCGGCTTCCCGATCGCCGAGGTGCACGAGGACGGGTCGTCCGTCGTCACCAAGCACCCGGGCACGGGCGGGTTCGTCGACGTCGGGACCGTCACCGCGCAACTCCTGTACGAGACCGGCCCGTTGCGGTACCCGGGCCCCGACGTCACCGCGCGGCTGGACACCGTACGGCTCGCGCGGGACGGGCCGGACCGGGTGCGGATCACGGGCGTGGAAGGGGAGCCGCCGCCGCCGACGCTCAAGGCGGGGGTCACGCGGCTCGGCGGGTGGCGGAACGAGGTCGTGTTCGTGCTCACGGGGCTCGACGTGGCCCAGAAGGCGGAGTTGGTGCGGGGGCAGGTGGAGGACGCGCTCGGGAAGTCCCGCCCCGAGGTGGTCAGGTGGGAGCTGCTCGAAGCGCGGGGCGTCGACTCCGACACCCAGGAGGCCGCGAGTGCGTTCCTGCGGCTCGTCGTGCGGGACCCGTCGCCCGACGCCGTCGGGCGGGCGGTCAGCGGGGCCGCGATCGAGCTCGCGCTCGGCAGCTACCCCGGCTTCCACGTCACCGCGCCGCCGGGGAAGGGGGCGCCGTACGGGGTCTTCACGTCGGAACCCGTCGCGCGGAGTGCGGTGGCGGAGACGGCGGTGCTGTGGGACGGGCAGCGGGTGGAGGTTCCGCAGCCGCCGGACGTACGGGAGTTGTCCGTCGTACCCGCGGGTCCGCTGCCCTCGCCGTTGCCGGCGGGCGGTCGGGTGCGGCGTGCGCCGTTGGGAGCGGTGGCGGGGGCGCGGAGCGGTGACAAGGGGGGTGACGTGAATGTCGGGTTGTGGGTGTCCACGGACCAGGCGTTCGCGTGGCTGGCCCACGAGCTGACCGTCGAGCGGTTCTGTTCGCTCCTGCCGGAGACGGTCGGGCTGCGGGTCACGCGGCACGTGCTGCCCGGTCTGCGGGCGGTCAACTTCGTCGTCGAGGGGTTCCTCGGCGAGGGTGTCGCCTCGCAGCACCGCTTCGATCCCCAGGGGAAGGGGGTCGGTGAATGGCTTCGCGGCCGGGAGCTGGACATCCCGGAGGTCCTCCTCGAATGAGCCCGGGGCCCACCGCTGGGGGTTCCACCCCCAGACCCCCGGCGGGGGCTTCGCCCCGGGAGTCGCCCCCCGACCACCCCTTCCCCAAGTCCCTGGGCGGGCGCCGTTGCGCCTGCCGGCGCGTACCGGGCTCCGCCCGGTGGCCTCAAACTTCCCCAAGCTCTCGGCTTCGCTCGAGCAGGGGAGACCCCATCGCCGGGCTGGGTTTCTTGTGCTACCCGGGCCCCCTTGCCCGCCCGCGCTGACGCTTCGACGGAAAGGCCCTCATGCCAACCCCCCTGTCGCCCACCGCCCAAGGTGCCCGCACCGCCATGCTCACCAAGCTCGACACCCTCCGCACCGCCCACGAGGAAGCCCTCGCCGGGGGCGGCGAGAAGTACACGACCCGCCACCACTCCCGCGGGAAACTGCTGCCGCGCGAACGCATCGAGCTGCTGCTCGACCCCGACACCCCGTTCCTGGAGCTCTCGCCGCTCGCAGCCTGGGGCACGGACGGCAACTACCGGACGGGTGCGTCGCTGGTGACGGGGATCGGGACGATCGAGGGCGTCGAGTGCCTGGTGACGGCGAACGACCCGACGGTGCGGGGCGGGGCGTCGAACCCGTGGACGTTGAAGAAGGCGCTGCGGGCGAACGAGATCGCACGGCAGAACCGGCTCCCGGTGGTGAGCCTGGTGGAGTCGGGTGGCGCGGACCTCCCCGCGCAGAAGGAGATCTTCATCCCGGGCGGCGCGCTGTTCCGGGACCTGACGCGGCTGTCCGCGGCGGGGATCCCGACGGTCGCGGTGGTGTTCGGGAACTCGACGGCCGGCGGGGCGTACGTGCCGGGGATGTCGGACCACACGGTGATGGTGAAGGACCGCGCGAAGGTGTTCCTGGGCGGCCCGCCGCTGGTGAAGATGGCGACGGGGGAGGAGAGCGACGACGAGAGCCTCGGCGGCGCGGACATGCACGCCCGCACCTCCGGCCTCGCGGACCACTACGCGGTGGACGAGCACGACGCGCTGCGCCAGGCGCGCCGGATCGTCGCGCGCCTCAACCACCGCAAGGCTTACCCGGATCCGCCCGCGCACACCGTCCGACCACCCGCCGAGGACGAGGACGGGCTCCTCGACATCGTCCCGGAGGACCTGCGGACCCCGTTCGACCCGCGCGAGGTGATCGCGCGGATCGTGGACGGCCCGGCGGGCCCGGAGGAGCCGGCCTTCGACGAGTTCAAGCCGCTGTACGGGCCGAGCCTGTGCACGGGGTGGGCGCGGCTGCACGGCTACCCGGTCGGCATCCTCGCCAACGCTCAGGGGGTGTTGTTCAGCGCGGAGTCGCAGAAGGCCGCGCAGTTCATCCAGTTGGCGAACCAGCGGGACATCCCGCTGGTCTTCCTGCACAACACCACCGGCTACATGGTCGGCAGGGAGTACGAGCAGGGCGGCATCATCAAGCACGGCGCGATGATGATCAACGCGGTGTCGAACTCGACCGTCCCGCACCTGTCCGTGCTGATCGGCGCGTCGTACGGGGCCGGGCACTACGGGATGTGCGGGCGGGCGTACGAGCCGCGGTTCCTGTTCGCGTGGCCGAGCGCGAAGTCCGCGGTCATGGGGCCGCAGCAGCTCGCCGGGGTCCTGTCCATCGTCGCCCGCGCGGCGGCGGAGGCGAAGGGGCAGCCGTACGACGAGGAGGGCGACGCGGCGCTGCGGGCGATCGTGGAGCAGCAGATCGACGCGGAGTCGCTGCCGATGTTCCTCTCCGGGCGGCTCTACGACGACGGCGTCATCGACCCCCGCGACACCCGCACCGTCCTCGGCATGTGCCTGTCCGCGATCCACACCGCCCCCATCGAAGGCGCCCGCGGCGGCTTCGGCGTCTTCCGGATGTGAGCCCCTGTGATCACCACGCTGCTCGTCGCCAACCGCGGCGAGATCGCCGTCCGCATCTTCCGCACCTGCCGTGAGCTGGGCGTCTCCACCGTCGCGGTGTACTCCGACCCCGACGCGGACGCGCTCCACGTCCGGACGGCCGACACCGCGGTCCGCCTGCCGGGCGCGGCCCCCGCCGACACCTACCTCCGCGCCGACCTCGTCGTGAAGGCGGCCCTCGCCGCGGGCGCGGACGCCGTCCACCCCGGCTACGGCTTCCTCTCCGAGAACGCGGCCTTCGCGCGGGCGGTGACGGACGCCGGGCTCACCTGGGTCGGCCCGCCGGCGGAGGCGATCGAGGCGATGGCGTCGAAGACGGGCGCGAAGGCGCTGATGGGCGCGGCGGGCGTGCCGCTGCTCGCACCGCTGGAGGAGGTGACCGCCGCGGACCTCCCCGTCATCGTCAAGGCCGTCGCCGGCGGCGGCGGGCGCGGCATGCGCGTCGTCCGCGACCTCGCCGCGCTGCCGGCCGAGCTGGAGTCGGCGGGTGACGAGGCCCTCGCCGCGTTCGGCGACGCGACCACCTTCGTCGAGCCGTACCTCGAAGGCGGCCGCCACGTCGAGGTCCAGGTCCTCGCCGACGACCACGGCACCGTCTGGGCGCTCGGCACCCGCGACTGCTCGCTCCAGCGCCGCCACCAGAAGGTCGTCGAGGAGGCCCCCGCCCCCGGCCTCTCCGACGCTCTCCGGGCCGAACTGGGCACGGCGGCGGGGGACGCGGCCCGCGCGATCGGCTACCGGGGGGCCGGCACCCTGGAGTTCATGGTCGCCGGCGGCCGCGCGTACTTCCTGGAGATGAACACCCGCCTCCAGGTCGAACACCCGGTGACGGAGGCGGTGTTCGGCGTCGACCTGGTCGCCGAGCAGCTCCGCGTCGCGGAGGGCGCGGCCCTGGCCCCGTCCCCACCGGAGCCCCGCGGCCACGCGGTCGAGGTCCGCCTCTACGCGGAGGACCCGGCGCGGGGCTGGGCGCCGCAGGCGGGGAAGCTGCACCGGTTCGAGGTAGGTGCCGACGGCTCGCCCGGCCGGGGAGCGAAGGACCAGAGGATTCCGGCCTGGCCGGCGTTCGAGGCCGCCGGGCGGAGCCCGGTCCCCGCGGCGGAGCCGCGAAGCCCCGCGTCGCGGCCGCCCGAGGCCCCTTCGGGGGTCCGCCTGGACACCGGGTTCGCCGGCGGCGACACCGTCGGCATCCACTACGACCCCCTGCTCGCGAAGCTGATCGCGTACGGGCCCGACCGCCCCCGCGCCCTGCGCCTGCTGATCACCGCGCTGGAGAACGCCCGTGTCCACGGCCCCGCCACCAACCGCGACCTGCTCCTGCGCTCCCTGCGGCACCCCGAGTTCGCCGAGGCGCGCATGGACACGGGGTTCTACGACCGCCACCTCGCCGCGCTCACCGAGCCCGCCCCGGCGGACCCGTACACCCCCCTGGCCGCCGCCCTCGCCGCAGCGCACCGCCCGGGTCCGGCGACCCGGTTCGGCCGGCCGGGCTGGCGCAACCTGCCCTCGCAGCCGGCGGTCCGCCGCTACCGCGACGGGACCGACGGCACCGAGCACGAGGTCCGCTACCGCCTGACCCGCGACGGCCTGGACGCCCCCGACCACCCCGGCGTCCGCCTGCTGCACGCGGACCCCGCACGGGTCGTGCTGGAGACCGACGACGGCATCCGGCGGACGTACGAGGTCGCGACGTACGCGGACGACCCCGCCCGCGTCCACGTGAACGGCACGACCCTCACCGTCCTGCCCCGTTTCCCCGACCCGACCGAGGGCGCCCGCCCCGGCACCCTCCTCGCCCCGATGCCCGGCACGGTGGTGCGGATCGCGGCGGAGGCGACCGTCGGGGCGCACGTCACCGCGGGCCGGCCGCTGCTGTGGCTGGAGGCGATGAAGATGGAGCACCGCATCGACGCCCCGGGCGACGGCACCCTGACCGCCCTGCACGTCACCACCGGCGACCAGGTCGACCCCGGCACCCTGCTCGCCGTCGTGACCCCGGCGGAGGACGACCCGCCCACCGACACGGAACCACCCGCGCCCACCGCCCAGGAGGACCGTTCATGACCACCGCACTGCTCGACACCGAGGAACTCACCGACCTGCGCCGCGCCGTCGCCGCCCTCGGGGCGCGCCACGGGCGCGACTTCGACCGCGCGGCCCTCTGGGCGGACGCGGGCAAGCTCGGCTTCCTCGGCGTGAACCTGCCGGAGGAGTACGGCGGCGGAGGCGGCGGCATCGTCGAACTCAGCCTCGTTCTCGAGGAGTTGGGGGCGGCGGGCTGTCCCGCGCTGATGATGGTCGTGTCCCCGGCCATCTGCGGCACGGTGATCGCCCGCTTCGGCACCGACGCCCAGAAGCGGGAGTGGCTCCCGGGCCTGTCCGACGGCACCCGCACGATGGCCTTCGGCATCACCGAACCCGACGCCGGCTCCAACTCCCACCGCATCACCACCACCGCCCGACGCGACCCGGACACCGGCGACTGGCTGCTCACCGGCCGCAAGGTCTACATCTCGGGCGTCGACATCGCCGACGCGACGCTGATCGTCGGCCGCACGGCGGACGCGCGGACCGGCCGGCTGAAGCCGTCCCTGTTCATCGTCCCGCGCGACACCCCCGGCTTCCTGCGCAGCCCGATCGACATGGAACTGTACGCGGCGGAGAAGCAGTTCGAGCTCACGCTCGACGACGTGCGGCTGCCGGCCGACGCGCTGGTCGGCGACGAGGACGCCGGCCTGCTGCAGCTGTTCGCCGGGCTCAACCCCGAGCGCGTGATGACCGCCGCGTTCGCGATCGGCATGGGCCGGTACGCGCTCGCCCAGGCCGTCGCGTACGCGAGGACGCGGACCGTGTGGAAGGACCCGATCGGCGCGCACCAGGCCATCGCGCACCCGCTCGCCGCCGCGCACGTCGAGCTGGAACTGGCGCGCCTGATGATGCGGAAAGCGGCAACGCTCTACGACATGGGTGACGACGTCCAGGCGGGCGAGGCGGCGAACATGGCGAAGTACGCCGCCGCGGAGGCGTGCGTGAAGGCCGTCGACCAGGCGGTGCACACGCTCGGCGGGAACGGGCTCACCCGGGAGTACGGGCTCGCCCGGCTCGTCACCGCCTCGCGGGTGGCGCGGATCGCGCCCGTGAGCCGGGAGATGATCCTGAACTACGTCTCCCACCAGACCCTCGGACTGCCCAAGTCCTACTGACCGGCAGCCCCCTCCCGGAAAGGCAACGGGCGTATGACGGACACGGCCCCCCTCACCCGCACCCACGAGCGCGGGATCACCGTGCTCACCCTCGACGCGCCCGACCGCCGCAACGCGCTCTCCGCGGGCCTGGTCGGCAAGCTGTCCGCCACGCTGGCGCGGTGCGCGAAGGACGCGGACGTGCGGGCGGTGGTGCTCACCCACACCGGCTCGACGTTCTGCGCGGGCGCGGACCTGAAGGAGCCGCCGAACCCGTACGTGTTCGTCGCACTCCTGCGGCAGATCGTCGAGTCGCCGAAGCCGGTCGTCGCGCGGGTCGACGGGCACGTGCGGGCGGGCGGGCTCGGGCTGCTCGGGGCGTGCGACGTGGTGGTGGCGTCGACGGGGTCGGACTTCGCGTTCACCGAGGTGCGGATCGGGGTCGCGCCCGCGGTGATCTCGCTGCCGCTGCTGCCCCGCCTGGAGCCGCGGCTCGCCGCGCGGTACTACCTCACCGGGGAGAAGTTCGCCGCGCCCGCCGCGCGCGGGCTCGGCCTCGTCACCGAGGTCGCCGACGACCCCGACGCCGCGCTCGCGGACCTCGTCGACGCCCTGCGCCGGGCCTCCCCGCAGGGGCTGGCCGCGACGAAGTCCCTGCTCACGGCTAAGGTGCTGCGAGCCTTCGACCACCACGCGGAGGACTACGTCCAGCTGTCAGCCTCCCTCTTCGCCTCCTCCGGCGCCCGCGAGGGGATGACGGCCTTCCTCGAACGACGGGACCCCGCATGGGTGCTGTGACCGACGGCCCGGCCCGCACACCGGAACCGGGCCGAGCCGGCCCGTCCGATCGCGCGCCCGCACCGGCGGACGCGGGCCGGTCGTCGGAGCGGGGGCGGGTGGGGGCGCCGGCCCGGTCGCCCGCGCCCGACCTCGCGCCCGGCCTCGCGCCCCGGTCCGACCGCGCCCCCAAGCAGGACCGCAGCCGGGCCACCCGGCAGCGGCTCCTCGAGGCCGCCGTGTCCTGCCTCGCCGAGCTCGGCTGGGCGGGCTCGACGGTCACGGTCGTCGCCGTGCGCGCCGGGGTCTCCCGGGGCGCGGCCCAGCACCACTTCCCGACCCGCGAGGACCTCTTCACCGCCGCCGTCGAGCACGTCGCCGAGCAGCGCTCCGCCGCCCTGCGCGCCCTGCCCCGCCAGCCGCGCCCGGCCGCCGTCGCCGCGATCGTCGACCTCTACACCGGCCCGCTCTTCCGGGCCGCGCTGCACCTCTGGGTCGCCGCCACCGACGAACCCCAACTCCACGCGCGCGTAACCGAGTTGGAGGCGCGCGTCGGCCGCGAGTCGCATCGGATCACCGTCGAGCTCCTCGCCGCCGACGAGTCCGTCCCCGGCGTCCGCGAGACCGTCCAGGGCTTCCTCGACATGGCCCGCGGCCTCGGCCTCGCCACCCTCCTCACCGACGACACCCCCCGCCGCACCCCCGTCGTCACCCACTGGGCCCGCATCCTGGACAGGGCCCTGGGCTGACGGCGGGGCGGCGCGGTCGGATCCGCATGTCCTTCGCGGAGCAGCACGGCAGCCCGTCCGTCTCGATCTTCCAGTCGCCGACGGAGACGGTGTCGCCGTATGCGTACCGCCCCGGCCCCCGGCCCTTCAGCGCGGGCCGATGCCCTCGAAGCCCTCGACCTCCTGCGGGCCCCGGCTGCCGGGGCCGGTGTAGCGGGCGGAGGGGCGCACCAGGCGGCCGGTGCGCTTCTGCTCCAGGATGTGGGCGGACCAGCCGGCGGTGCGGGCGCAGGTGAACATCGAGGTGAACATGTGCGCGGGGACCTCGGCGAAGTCCAGGACGATCGCCGCCCAGAACTCGACGTTGGTGGCGAGGACGCGGTCCGGGCGGCGGGCGTGCAGCTCGGCGAGGGCCGCCTTCTCCAGCGCCTCGGCGACCTCGAAGCGGGGCGCGCCCAGCTCGCGGGCGGTGCGGCGCAGGACGCGGGCGCGCGGGTCCTCCGCGCGGTAGACGCGGTGGCCGAAGCCCATCAGCCGCTCGCCCTGGTCGAGCGCCCTGCGGACGTAGGCCTCGGCGTCGCCGGTCCGCTCGATCTCCTCGATCATGCCGAGGACGCGGGACGGCGCGCCGCCGTGCAGCGGCCCGGACATCGCGCCGACCGCCCCGGACAGCGCGGCCGCGACGTCCGCGCCGGTCGAGGCGATGACCCGCGCGGTGAACGTGGACGCGTTCATGCCGTGCTCGGCCGCCGACGTCCAGTACGCGTCGACCGCCTTGACGTGCTTGGGGTCCGGCTCCCCGCGCCAGCGGATCATGAACCGCTCCACGACGGTCCGCGCCTTGTCGATCTCCCGCTGCGGCACCATCGGGTGCCCCTGTCCGCGCGCGGACTGGGCGACGTACGACAGCGCCATGACGGCCGCGCGCGCGAGGTCGTCGCGCGCCTGCTCCTCGTCGATGTCGAGCAGCGGTTTCAGGCCCCAGACCGGCGCGAGCATCGCCAGCGCGGACTGCACGTCGACGCGGATGTCACCGGAGTGCACCGGGATCGGGAACGGCTCCGCGGCCGGCAGCCCCGGGTCGAAGGCGCCGTCGACGAGCAGACCCCACACGTTCCCGAACGACACGTGGCCGACGAGGTCCTCGATGTCGACGCCGCGGTACCGCAGCGCCCCGCCCTCCTTGTCCGGTTCGGCGATCTCGGTCTCGAACGCGACGACTCCTTCGAGTCCGGGTACGAAGTCGGACATCTGGCGGCTCCTCGTGATGCGTGGTGCGAACGGCAGGCTGGGGTCCGGTCGGGTACCCCGCTGATGACGGCTCTGCGGTGTCGTGAATGCCCCCGGCCGCGGCAGCGGGCCCCAGGGGCCCGGGGAGCGGTCGTCCCGGCACGATAGCGGCTGGCGCCGGGCCGTCACAGCGCCCCGACACCCGGATTCTGGACGCCCCGGCGGGCCCGGGGAAGGGTGAGATCACGCACAGCGCTCCGTGGACCGCGGAAGGGTTGGCGGCACCGGGTGCCGGGCAGACTCGCCCCCGCGTACGGCAGGATGGCGTCCGTGACGACCGATCCGGACCCCGCCGCCATGCGCGAGCAGTACCGCACCCAGGGCCTCGACGCGGCCGACCTCGCGCCCACCCCGCTCCGGCAGTTCCGCCGCTGGTTCACGGAGGCGCACGCGTCCGGCCTGCTCCACGAGCCGAACGCGATGGTCGTCTCCACCGCCACCCCCGACGGCGTCCCCAGCTCCCGCACCGTGCTGCTGAAGGCGTACGACGAGACCAGCCTCGTCTTCTTCACCAACTACGGCTCCCGCAAGGCCCGCGAGCTCGACGCGAACCCGCACGTCGCACTGCTCTTCCCCTGGCACGCGCTCGCCCGCCAGGTCATCGTCACCGGCACCGCGTGCCACGTCTCCCGCGAGGAGACCGCCGCGTACTTCCACTCCCGCCCGCACGGCTCCCAGCTCGGCGCGCTCGCCAGCCCGCAGTCGTCCGTCATCCCCTCCCGCGCCGTCCTCGACGACCGCTACGCCGACCTCGCCGCCGCGTATCCCGAGGGCACCGAGGTCCCCGTCCCCGACGACTGGGGCGGCATCCGCGTCACCCCCACCGCCGTCGAGTTCTGGCAGGGCCGCACCAACCGACTCCACGACCGCCTGCGCTACGTCGCCGACGACGCGTCCGACGGCGGCTGGCGAATCGAACGCCTGGCGCCGTAAAGCCGGTTGTGGGGAAGGCGGCGCGCGGCCTACGGTCCCGATCATGCTGCCGCCCGTGGAGACCGACGAGGAGTGGGACGCCGTCGTCCCCGACGAGGCCGTCATGCGGCCCGGCGCGGAGGACCTCTGCGCCCGCCTCGGCCTCGCCGGCGCGCCCCTTCACCGCTTCCCCGACGGCTCCCAGCCGGTGTACGCCGTCGGCGACCACCACGTCCTCAAGCTGTTCCCCGGCGCCGCGGCGTCGGACGGCGTCACCGAGGCGCGCGTCCTCGCGCACGTCCACGGCCGCCTCCCCGTCCCCACGCCCGCGGTCCGCGCGCACGGGGCGTACGAGAACGGCTGGCGGTACGTCCTGATGTCCCGGCTCCGCGGCGAGAACCTCGCCCACGCCTGGGACCGCGTGCCGGGCGTCGACCGCGAGCGCGTCGCGGGCCGGATCGGCGAGACCCTCGCCGCGCTCCACGCCCTCGACCCCGCGCCGCTCGCCGGCGACCTCGGCCCCGGCGACTGGGGCGCGTTCCTCGACCGGCAGAGCGCGGGGGCGGTCGCCCGGCAGCGCGCCCACGGCCTGCCCGGGGCCTGGCTGGAGCAGATCCCGGACTTCCTCGCGTCCGTCCCCCTGCCCCGCGCCCCCGCCCCCGCCCTCCTCCACACCGAGCCCATGGCCACCCACTTCCTCACCGACCCCGACGGGTGGCCCCTCACCGGCCTCTTCGACTTCGAGCCCGCGATGATCGGCGACCCGGCCTACGACTTCGTCGCCGTCGGCCTCTTCGTCACCCGCGGCGACCCCGCCCTCCTCGCCCGCCTCTCCGCGTCCTACGGCGCCGCCTTCGCCCCCACGACGCTTCTCGCGTACACCCTCCTCCACACGTACAGCAACCTCCCCTGGTACCTCCGCGAACTCCCCACCTCGGCGGACACCCTCCCGGCGCTCGCGCACGCCTGGTTCGCCACGTCCTGACCGTGCGCACTCCCTTGCGCCGCTCCGCCGCGGGGGGCCGACCGGGGCGGCTGCGAACTACGCTGCGCTGGGCACTGTGGGCTGTGCCCACAGTGGGTGGCGGCCAACGTTGACGCCGAGCCGCACAAAAACTCAGCCTGGCCGCCGTTTGAGGCCGCGCGGGCGGAGCCCGTGCATACGCGGCGGAGCCGCGACGGGGGATTCGCGGGGCGGGGCCCCCGGGGGTGTGCCCGGTGGGGAAGGCGGCGCGGCGGCGCCGCGGGAGAAGTCCCCCACGCACAGGCGACCCGCAGACTCGGGATCCCCTCGGGAGGGGAGCCGGCCGGACGTACCGGCGAGTCTGCGGGTCGGGTGACTGCTCGGGATTGGGCCAGGCTGCGTGGCGATCACTCACGCGGGCCGGCTCCGCACTGGGTGCGACAACGGGCCACTTAGCCCGCAGCCACCTCACAAGTCCGCTTCGAAACCATCAGTTCGGACACCTCCCTTCCTGTGTGCTCGACACATTAGGAACCCCCCTCGCACCCGCACAACCGAATTAACGGAGACCCTCCGCCGGCCCCTCCGCGAGATCCGCCACCACCGCCGCGTGATCCGACGGCCAGACCCCGTCGACGTACCCGTGCCCCGTGCGCCGCACCGCGCGGACGTGCCCGAGCCCGCCCCGCGCCGGCAGCGAGACGTGGATGTAGTCGATCCGCGCGTTCGGCGGCGGCACGCTCGCCAAATACGGGTTGCCGTCCCCCCACGTCGCCCACGCCGCGCCCTCCTCGGCGAAGTCCCACGCGTCGACGAACGACTGCCGCGGCACGACCGGCGCGGTCCTGCTCCCCCCGAAGAGCCGCACCTCGTCGGAGTCCGGCCGCGCGTTGAAGTCACCGCTGACGACGGCCGGGTGGTCCCCGTCCGCCCGGTGCTCCGCGACGAACCGCGCCAGCTCGGCGACCTGCTCGACCCGGGTCCCGGACTCGTGGACCGCCGAGTTGAGGTGGACGGTGAAGAACGGCACCGGCGCGACGGGGCCGTCGAGCCGCGCGAACAGCGCCCGCCGGCCCTGGTCGCGGTCGGCGGGCGCCGGCAGCAGCCGCGACTCCGTCGACAGGATCGGGTAGCGGCTGAGGACCGCGTTGCCGATGGCGACGGGCTCGCCGCCGATCCGCCGCTGCCAGTAGTGCGGCCTGTCGTGCGCCGCGAACGCCCAGTGCAGGCCGAGTTCGTCGGCCAGCCAGCCGGCCAGGTTCTCGCCGTCGTGGTCCCACACCTCCTGGAGGCCGACGACGTCGGGCGCCTCCTCCCGCAGCACGGACAGCAGCGCCTTGCGTCGCTCCTGCCACGGTCCGAACCGCCACCACACATTCCAGGTCAGTACGCGCATGCGCCCAGTCCACCGCGTCCGGCCCGGCATGTCTGCGTCGATTTGCGGGAACGGGCTGTGGGCTGGGTCACGTTCGAGTTGAATGATCCCCGGTGGGGGACGCACGGACGTGTACACCGGCTGGGGGTGCTCGGTGATTTCCGGCAGAGTTACGGGCGCGGGCGGCGAGGGCTCCGACCTGCTCGCCGCGCTGCTCGACGGCATGGACGCGGGGCTCGTCGCGCTCGACGCGGCGGGGGTCGTCACGCACTGGAACGGCGAGGCCGCTCGCATCCTGGGCTGGACGGCGGCGGAGGCGGTAGGCCGGCGCGGGTTCGAGGGCTGGGCGGTCAGGACGGCCGACGCGGGCGACGTCGAGGCCCGGCTCCTCGCCGCGATGGACGCCCCCGGGCGGCAGGTCGACGAGTTCGCGCTGGTCACGAAGGACGGCGGGCGCGTCCTGGTCCGCACGCAGTCGGCGGCCGTGCGCGGCCCCGAGGGCAAGCCGACGGGGGTGTACTGCGCGTTCAGCGAGGTGCACACGCAGATCGACCTGGAGCGGTCGATCGCGCTCAGCGAGGCCCTGTTCGAGGACGCCTCCTGGGGCGTCGTCCTCGTCGACGCGGACCTGCGCCCGGCCGTCGTCAACGCGCACGCCGCACGCGCGCTCGGCGCGGGCCGCACGGCGCTGCTGGGACGGCCGCTCGGGGATCTCCTCGCCGCGGGCGCCGAGGAGTTGGAGGGCGCGCTGCAGCACGTGCTCGCCGAGGGCGCGCCGCCCGCCCCCGCCGACCTGTGGGTGACGCGGCGGACCGGCGAGGGCGACCGGCGGCGGTGCTGGCGCAGCGGATTCGTGCGGCTGGCCTCGCCGTTGACCGAGGAGCCGGTGCCGCTGGGCGTCGCGTGGCTGTTCCACGACGTCACCCAGGCTCGGTTCGCCGAGCAGGAGGCGTCCCAACTCCGCTTCCGCGCCAACCAGATGCACCGCGCGGGGCGGGCGGCGGCGGAGTGCGCGTCGGGCCTGGAGGCGGCGGCGACGTACCTGGACTTCGCGCTCGCCGGCTTCGCCGAGCACGCGCTCGTCGACATCGGCGACGCGCGCCTCGTCCGCGCCGTCGAGACGCCGGTCGGCGAGCCCGGCCCCTCGCACCCCGACCCGGCCGCCGGCATCCCCGTCCGCTACCCGGCCGGGCACCCCGTGCTCCAGTGCCTGGAGCGGGTGGGCACGGTCCGGGTCAGCGGACCGCCGGAGGGCGAGTGGGCGGCGGCCCGCTGGTGGCCGGGGACCGCCGCCCACGCGCTCTGCGTCGTCCTGCGCAGCCGCGGCCGCACGGTCGGCGTCGCGACCTTCCTGCGCGGCCCCGGCCGCGCCGCCTTCGAACGCGCCGACGCGTCCTACGCGGAGAGCGTGGCCGTCCGCGTCGCGGCCGCCCTCGACCTCGCAACCGCCGAACCCGGCTGACCCTGGGGGGGGGCCTCACGCGCGGCCGGAGGGGATGCCCGCGCCCTCCTACGTCCGGCTCAGGACCCGGTCGAGGAAGGGTTCGATCGCGGCGCGCCAGCCGTCGGGGGCGTCGTAGTGGACGAGGTGGCCGGCGTCGGGGACCTCGGCGTACTCGCCGTGGGGGAGGACGCGGACCATCTCCATGGCCTCGGCGCGGCCGAGTTCGCCGTCGATGCCGCGGACGACGAGGGCGGGGCAGCGGACGGCGGCGAGCTCCTCCCAGTGCGCGTCGCGGGCCCAGGTGGCGCGGGTGGCGAGCATCTGGTCGTGGGAGAAGACGGGCCGCCACCCGTCGGACGTCTCGGCCATGACCTCGGCGTAGAACTCGCCGCGCGCGGGGTTGGGCCGCTCGACCCAGGGGTCGTCCTCGCCGAACCACTTGCGGACGTCGGCGAGCGTCGCGAACGGCAGCGGCCAGGTGGCGTACCAGTCGGACCACTCGCGCTGGGAGGCCGCGCCGAGCGCGGAGGCCCGCATGTCGCAGATGACGACGCCGCGCACGAGGTCGGGGCGGCGCGCGGCGAGCTGCCAGGCGGTGAGCGCGCCCATCGAGTGCCCGATGAGGACGGCGGGGCCGAGGCGGAGCTGTTCGAGGACGGTCTCGGCGTCGTCGACGTACGCCTCGCGGTCGTACGGGCCGGCCGGCGGCTTCTCGCTGCGGCCGTGGCCGCGCTGGTCGAGGGCGACGGCCCGGTGCCGCTCGGCGAGCCAGCGGGCGGTGCCGGCCCAGTGGGAGGCGCGGCCCATGAGGCCGTGCAGTAACAGGACGCCGGGGCGCTCCTCGGGCCCCGGGGTCTTCGGCTCCGGGGCGAAGTCCCAGGCGGCGAGGCGTGCGCCGTCGGCTCCGGTCACATCGATCCGTCGAACCATCGGTATGGCACCCCCACTTCACCTTCGGACGTCGTGGCCTGAACAGAGGTTATCGAACCCGTGTTCTAAAAACTCGCTGCGCCGCGGAACCTCCCCCTTTCGAGTGACAGCCGTCCGGGGTTGGCCGCCGGTGGCGCGGGGAGATTCCTTCCGGGAGGCGGGCCGCTCGGGGAAACCGGTCCGCGGGAGCCGACCTCGGGAGCTCGGGGCTCCGGGTCGGCACAGGGGAGGACAGGCCCCGGCGCACGTCAGCGCCGGGGCCCTCTGTCTCTCCGGACGCCTGCCGCGCGGCCGGCGGACCCCACAGGGCCGCTGCGAGGGGCGGGCAGGCACTTCCCGTGCGGTGCCACCGCATACGTCCCGCTCCCTCCGGCCGGTTTGCGCCAACACCTTTCCACGCCTGCCGCCGCCCCCGCTGCCCTTTCCGCACACTGAATCTTCACCAATGACCCCCACGGTGAAGAAAGCCCAGGCCAGGCCTGCCAACGTTGTCAGACCCGGCGGGCCGACCCGGCGGGTGCCCGGACCCCCCGCCCCCGGCCCCGCCGCCGGACCTACCGCTTGGCGACGAAGACGTGGGACGCGACCTCCGCCGACAGCTCCGCGACCTCGCCGCTGGAGCCGACGAGGACGCCGCCCGCGGACTCCGTCACGCTGACGACCGCGCCGGGCTGCACGCCCGCGCGCCGCAGGGTGTACATCAGCTGCGCGTCGGTCTGGATCGGCTCCCCGATGCGGCGGACGATGACGTTCTTGCCCTCGCCGCTCGCCTCCAGCTCGGCGAGCGAGACCATGCTGTCGTCGAGGAACGCCTCCGCGCTCTCCGCCTCGCCCAGCTCCTCCAGGCCCGGGATCGGGTTGCCGTAGGGGGACTCGGTGGGGTGGCGCAGCAGCTCCAGGACGCGGCGCTCGACGGCCTCGCTCATCACGTGCTCCCAGCGGCACGCCTCCGCGTGCACCTGCTCCCACTCCAGGCCGATGACGTCGACGAGGAGGCACTCGGCGAGCCGGTGCTTGCGCATCACGCGGGTGGCGAGCTTGCGGCCCTCCTCCGTCAGCTCCAGGTGCCGGTCGCTGGCGACGGCGACCAGCCCGTCGCGCTCCATGCGGGCGACCGTCTGGCTGACCGTCGGACCGCTCTGGTCGAGCCGCTCGGCGATGCGGGCCCGCATGGGCACCACACCCTCCTCCTCCAGCTCGAGGATGGTGCGGAGGTACATCTCGGTCGTGTCGATCAACCCGCTCATGCGTGCCCCTCAGTCTTCTTCGTGCAGATCCGCGCCGGCCTCAATTCTGACGCATCCCGCCGACAACCGGCCCGCCCCGGCCCCCCGGGGCCGCCCGGCGTTGTTGACACACCACTGGTCCAGACCGCACGGTGATCCGCGACACAGGCGCGCCCGGGGCGGCGCGCCGCATCCAACGCGTTCCCCGCGAAAGGGTTCCCCGTGAGCGAGAGCAAGCTGGCCGGGCAGTTCTTCGACGCCGCGATCGGGCTGCTGCGGCAGGTCCGCGACGAGGAGGCGGAGAGCATCGCCGCGGCGGGGACGCTGTTCGCGGACACCGTGGAGGCGGGCGGGCGGCTGTTCGTCTTCGGGGCGGGCCACTCCTCGCTGCCCGCCCAGGACGTCGTCTACCGCGCGGGCGGCCTCGCGCTGATGAACCTGCTGGTCGTCCCCGGTGTCGTCGGCGTCGACGTGATGCCCGCGACGCTCGGCTCCGCCCTGGAGCGCGTCGACGGCCTCGCGGCGGCCGTCCTGGACACCAGTCCGGCGACGGCGGGCGACGTCCTGGTGATCATCTCGCTGTCGGGGCGCAACGCGCTGCCCGTCGAGATGGCGCTGAACGCCCGCGCGCTCGGCCTGAAGGTCGTCGGGCTGACGTCGGTGGCGTACGCGCAGGAGACGAAGTCGCGGCACGTCTCGGGGACGTTCCTGAAGGACCACTGCGACGTGGTCATCGACAGCCACATCGCCGTCGGCGACGCCGAGTTGGCCGCGGACGGCGTCGAGGCGCCGTTCGGGCCCGCGTCCACCGTCGTGACCAGCGCGGTCATGCAGGCGGTCGTCGCCACCGCCGCGGGCGAGCTGGCCGTGCGCGGGGTCCAGCCGCCGATGCTCCGCTCCGGGAACGTCGACGGCGGCCACGACTGGAACGGCCGGGTGATGACCGAGTACGCGGACCGGATCTTCTACCGGCACTGAGCAGGGCCCCAAGAAGGCGGTTCGCGGAGACCGCCCTGCTAGGAGGCCCGGTAAGGACCGCTGCTCCTGGGCGTCACCCCTTACTGACCGCCGCCAGGATCTCCGGCAGCCGCGCCACCGTCGTCGGCGCGGCGACGGCGAGCCCCGCCCGCACCAGCAGCGCCCCGTAGAGCGCGCCGGCCGGCAGCAGCACCCAGAGCCACGCGTTCAGGCCGGCGACGTGCAGCCAGACGCTCAGGCCGAGGACCGGCAGGCAGAGCAGCGCGCCGACCAGCACGCCGCCCAGGATGCTCATCCAGGCCAGACCGACCTGCCCCGGGGCGACGTTCTTGTTGCCCTCCTGCGGGATGGAGTACGGGAACCGCGCCGACGCCCACGCGCCCGTCGCGACCATCGCCCCGACCAGCGCGATCCCGAGCCCGACGGCCTCGGGCAGCATGTCCCAGTCGCCGAGGACGGCCGCGGTCGCGACGGTCACCAGGACGGTGTACGGGACGGCCACCAGGAGCAGCGCGAGCGCCCGGGCGCGCAGTTCGGCGTACGCGTCGGCGCGGGTGGAGATCGTCTGCAGCACCATCCAGAACGCGGAGGTGTCCTGGCCGAACTGGTTGTACATCTGCACCCCCAGCATGCCCGCCGCGAAGCAGGCGAAGTACACCGAGCCGGTGCCCTGCCAGGCGTTGAACAGCGGCACGATCAGGCCGATGACCAGCGACGTCACCCATGCGGCCTTCGTCTTCGGGTCGCGCCGGACGTAGCGCAGGGTGCGTTCCATGGTGGCGCCCGTCCTGCCCTGCGGGAGCAGCCCGCGGAGGCGGGAGGCGCCGCCCTCGCGGGCCTTGGCGGCCGGTTCGGCGGCGGCGAGGGTGGAGGCGTCGGGGGCGGTCATCAGGGTGGTCAGGGTGGTCCGCCACCACAGCAGCAGCCCGGCCAGGGCGAGCGCGGCGAGCAGGAGCTGGGCGACGGCGACCGCGAAGTGGCCCTGGCTCGCCAGGTCCACCGCGCTGATCGCGGACGCGGGCGGCACCCAGCGCAGGACGGCCAGCGCGGGCCCGAGCGCGTCCAGGCCGCCGGCCTGACCCAGGCGCTGCGCCCCGAAGTTGACGACCTGCGCGCCGACCGCGATCAGCAGCCCGCTGAGCACGGCGAGGTCGCGGCCCTTGCGCGAGGTGAGCAGCCGGGTGTTGGCCGTCGCGACGGCCCGCGCCAGCGCCACGCACACGACGACCGTCAGCGGCAGCGCGAGCGCGGCGAACAGCCAGCCCACCGCGCCGCGGGCGAGCGCGACGACCGAGCCGACGACGAGGCAGAGCGTGAAGACCGGCCCGATGCCGACCAGGGAGGCGACCAGCAGGCCGCGCACCAGCGGGGCCGGGCGCAGCGGCAGCATCGCGAGCCGGGTCGGGTCGAGCGTCTCGTCGCCGCTCGCGAAGAACAGCGGCATCACCGCCCAGCCGAGCGCGAGGACGGCGGTCAGAAGGACGGTGACGGTGTCGGCGTACGCGTTCCCGCGCAGCAGGACCAGGCCGAGGAGCTGGAGCGCGGCGAACAGCGCGGTGAACACCACCGAAGCGATCCAGGCGGCGCGGCGGCCGCCGGACCGGCGCAGGCCGTTGCGGAGCAGGGAGAGCTTGAGCCGGACGAGGACGGAGGTCAGCGGCTCGCCGTGGGCGGGGTCGCGGACGGGTTCGCGGACGGGGGCGGGTGCGGCGGTCATCGCGTGCCGACTCCGAGCCAGTCCAGGCCGGGCCCGGAGTCGCGGCCGGTCGCGCCGACGAGCTCCAGGAACGCGGTCTGGAGGGTGGGGGCGTCGCCGCGGACCTCGGCGAGGGTGCCCTGGGCGCGGATGCGGCCGGCCGCCATCACGGCGACCCAGTCGCAGAGGGACTCGACGAGCTCCATCACGTGGCTGGAGAAGACGACGGTCGCGCCGGAGGCGGTGTAGCGCTCCAGGACGCCGCGGATGGTCTGGGCGGAGACGGGGTCGACGCCCTCGAACGGCTCGTCCAGGAATAGGACTTCGGGGTTGTGGAGGAGGGCGGCGGCCAGACCGATCTTCTTGCGCATGCCGGTGGAGTAGTCGACGACGAGTTTGTGCTGGGCGCCCGAGAGGTCGAGGACCTCCAGGAGCTGCGTCGCGCGGTCGTCCGTCTCCGGGCCGGGAAGGCCGCGCAACCGGCCGTTGTAGGCGAGGAGTTCGCGGCCGGAGAGGCGCTCGAAGAGGCGCAGGCCCTCCGGGAGGACGCCGATGCGGCCCTTCACCGCGGCGGGGTCGCGCCACACGTCGTGACCGGCGACCTCCACCGTCCCGGAGTCGGGGCGGAGCAGGCCGGTGACCATTGACAGCGTCGTCGTCTTCCCGGCCCCGTTCGGGCCGACCAGCCCGACGAACTTGCCCGCCGGCAGGGCCAGATCGATGCCGTGCACCGCGATCTGCTCGCCGAACCGCTTCCACAGCCCCTGCACCCGTACGGCGGGTGCCCCGCCCGATTCCGTCATGCGGCCACCCTATGCAGGCGGTTGCGCCTGCGGCGCGTGCACGGCCTGCGGCCGCGGCCTCCATCGCCGGCCGGGCTGAGGGTTTTGCGCTGACGTCGCCCACCCGGCTGTGGGCAGTCGTGCCGCAGGGCGAGTGGGGTCTCCCCTGCTCGAGCGAAGCCGAGAGCTCGGGGAAGGGTGGGCACAGCCCAACGTGCCCAGCGCAAGCGACCGTTCGCAGCACCACGGTCGGCCTCGCCCCGCAGGGGCCCCGCGGCGCAGCCGCGAACACCCCTCGGGGGCGGGGGCTCATGCCCCCGTCGGACCGCCGCCGCGCGCCTCCTGCCCGCACGCGTAAGCCAGCGGGCTCACCAGTTCCTCCGCGTCGGGGAGCCACCGGTTCTCGGGCGTGGGCCGCCGCGCCCACTGCACCGCGCCCGCGCCGAGACGGGTCGGCGGGGCGGGGACGTACGCGCCCTCGCCCAGCGCGTGGAGGTCGAGCGCGGCGGGGGACCACCCGAGGTTGCGGACGAGCGCAGGGATCTTCGCCCCCGCCCCCGGCAGGACGAAGAACTGCATGCGCCGGTCGGGCGTGCGGGTGACGGGCCCGAGCGGCAGGCCCATCCGCTCCATGCGCGCGAGCGCGAGGAACCCGGCCGTCTCGGGGACGTCGACCGCGTCGAAGGTGCGGCCGGTCGGCAGGAGGACGGACGCGGTGGGACGCGCGGTCCACAGGCGTCGCGCCTGCACCGCGCTGCCGGTCGCCTCGGAGGCCCAGTCGTCGCCGACGGGGTGCGCGCCGGGCGCGGGGCAGTCGCCGGGCCGGGGGCAGGAGCAGTGCTCGTACCCGTCCCGGACCTCCAGCCACGCGCCGGGGAACACGTCCCAGTGCCGCTCCTCGGTGTAGCGGACGGCCGTTTCGAGCAGCGAATCGCCGCGCTGCGCGGGGATCTGCGCGGTCCCTGTCACTCCGATGGTGTCTTCCACGCCCAACACAACTCCCCCCGCACCCTCCGGTTACGGCCCCCCGGACGCGGGGCGCACCCCGCACCGGACGCATCGATCCTGCACGCCCGACGGCCCCGCCACCGCCCGCCGCCTCCGCCCCGCCCGCAGGGCGCGCGCCGCCCTCCGCCACCGCCCGACGCGCCTGATCCGCCCGCCCACGCCCCCCGCCATCCCTCACCGCCCGCCGACGCCCCCCGCCATCCCTCACCGCCCGCCGACGCCCCCCGCCATCCCTCACCGCCCTGCCGCACCCCCGGCCGCCTCGATCCCTCGCCCGCGCCCGTCCTCCCGCCGCCGCCCCCGCCCCCGCCCTCTCGCCCCCATCCCCCCCACCGCCCGACGCGCCTGACCCGCCCCGGCCGCCCTCGCGCCCGTCCGCCCGCCGCCGGTCGCGCCCCCGCCCTCTCGCCCCCATCCCCCCCACCGCCCGACGCGCCTGACCCGCCCCAACCGCCCTCGCGCCCGTCCGCCCGCCGCCGGTCGCGCCCCCTCGCCTCCCCCGCCCCCCTTCCCCCCACCACTCCCGTCCCCCCACCCGCGCGCCCCCCCGCGCACGGCTTGGCCGGGGGTGGGCGCACGGGGGCACGGGTGGGGGCGCGTGGGGGCCGGGGGCGGTGGGGGCGGGTACGGGGCGGGGGAGGGGCGGGGACCGCCCGGGAGCAGGGACGGCAGGGGGCAGGACACGATGGCAGCGCGACCGCTCGTCGCCCGGCAGCCCAACGAACGGCTGCAGGCGCTGATCCAGGAGGCGGGGTGCTCCAACGCGGGGCTCGCCCGCAGGGTGAACCTGTGCGGGACGGAGCACGGGTTGGACCTCCGCTACGACAAGACGTCCGTCGCCCGCTGGCTCCGCGGCCAGCAGCCCCGCGGCCGGGCGCCCGCGATCATCGCGGAGGCCCTGGGCCGCAAGCTGAACCGCGCGGTGACGATCGACGAGATCGGGATGGCGAACGGCAAGAACCTGGCCTCGGGGGTGGGCCTGCAGTTCTCCGCGACGGTGCTCGGCGCGATCGAGCAGGTCTGCGAGCTGTGGCGCAGCGACGTCGGCCGGCGCGACTTCCTCTCCGGGTCCACCGTCGCCGCGTCCGCGCTGGTCGAGCCCAGCCGGGACTGGCTGATCGGCGCGCCCGACCCGGCCGTCTCCCGCACCGCGGGCCCGCGGGTGGGCCGCGCGGACGTCGAGGCGGTCCGGGCGATGACGGCCGCGCTCGTCGAGCTCGACCACACCTACGGCAGCGGGCACGTGCGGCCGGTGCTCGTGCACTACCTGGACGGCGTCGTCGCGGGCCTGCTCGCGGGCTCCTACCGCGAGCAGGTCGGGCGCGAACTCTTCGCCGCGGTAGCCCGGTTGACCGAACTGGCCGGGTACATGGCGATCGACACCGGCCAGCCGGGCCTCGCCCAGCGCTACTACATCCAGGCGCTGCGCCTCGCGCAGGCCGCCGGCGACCGGGCGTACGGCGGGTACGTGCTCGCCGCGTCGATGAGCCACCTCGCGGCGCAGCTGGGGAACCCGCGCGAGATCGCCCAGTTGGCGCGGGCGGCGCAGGAGGGGGCGCGCGGCCGGGTCACCCCGCGCGCGGAGGCGATGTTCCTCGCCGCGGAGGCGCGCGGGCACGCGCTGATGGGCGACGCCCGGACCACGCAGAGCGTCGCCGGCCGCGCGGCCGACGCGCTGGAGCGGGCGGAGTCCGCGCCGGACTCGGGTGACGACCCGTCGTGGATCGGCCACTTCGACGAGGCGTACCTCGCCGACGAACTCGCCCACTGCCACCGGGACCTCGGCCAGGCGGACGCCGCCGCCGCGCAGGCGGAGCGGGCGCTCGCCGGGCTGCCGGAGACGAAGGCGCGGCGGCGGGCGATCGGCCTGGTGCTCCTGGCGAGCGCCCGGGTGCAGCAGGGCGAGGTCGAGGAGGCGTGCCGCACGGGGGCCCGCGCGGTCGAACTCCTCGGCACCCTGCGCTCCGAGCGCGGCGCGGAGTACGTCGAGGACCTCCGCACCCGCCTGGAGCCCTACCGGCACGAGCCGGCGGTGCGGGAGTTCGGGGTGCGGACGGAGGCGCGGGCGGCGTAGCAGCCGCGGGCGCGGGGCGGCGCGGAGTGGGCCCCGCGGTGCGGGAGTTCGGGTGCGGGAGGGTCCGGTGGGCGCCGGGCGGCCCGCGGTGCGGGAGCGCCGTAGAAGTGTGCGAAGGTCACCCGGTAGCGTGAAGTGACCGTTCCGGTCGCCCCCTGGGGCGCATGCGGTCGCCCGGGCGGCGAGGGCCGCCGACGCAGACCAGCCCCACCCGTACGCACACGTAGGAGTTCCGGTGACGGAGAGCGGACAGGAAGACGCGCAGCTTCCCCCGGTCCGGCCCGCACGCGAAGGCATCGTCCTGCCCTCGGACGGCAGCGAGCCCTTCATACCGGGAGCGGACACCCCGACGGCCCCGCCGCGGAGCCCGCTCCCGGGTGCGATGCCGCCCGCCGCCGAGCAGTCCGCCCCCGCCGGCGGACAGCCCTGGGGCACCCCCTGGGGCCCGCAGGCCGCCGCCCCGCTCCCCGAGGCCGCCGAACAGGCCCCGCCGCCCCCGGGGCACTCCCCGGGCGCGCCCCACCCGTCCTTCCCGCCGCCCGTCTACGGGGCCGGCGCCGAGGCCCCGGCGACCCAGTACCTGCCGCCGGTCCAGGACGCGCCCCGGGCCGGGTACGACGGCTACGGCTACCCGGGCTCCGGCGACGCCACCCAGTACATGCCGCCGGTCCCCGCCGCGGACGGCGCCGCCGACCCCACCCAGCTGATCCCCCCGTACACCGACCCCGACCCGTACGCCCGGCCCCACGGCGCCGACGCCTCGTACGGCGGGCAGCAGGCGTACGGCGGGGGCGGGTACGGCGGGGGCCCCGGCGCGCTGCCCGACGAGCACGCCACGGAGTCCACCCAGCACCTGCCGACGGTCGAGGCCGGGGACGGCTACGGCCCGCTGTCCGGCGGCGGCCGGCAGGCGTCGGACGCCGCCCCGGGCGGGACCGGCGAGCGCCGGCCGCTCGCCGAGTTCGACAGCCTCTTCCGCGCCGAACCGGCC
>NZ_JBHWZH010000047.1:0-41851 GCF_042728285.1 Streptomyces sp. NPDC060194
ACACACCCCCCCCCCCCCGCCCCCCGCGCCCGCGCGGGCGCTGCCCGTGCAACGGGGGCGAAGCCCCGAAACCACTCGGCGCAAGCCGCACCAAGGCTCGACGCGGGCCGGCAAAAAACTCAGCCCGGCCGGCGTTTGAGGCCGCCGGGCGGAGCCCGGTACCCGGGCCGGAGGCCCGGAAGGGGGGCGGGGCGGAGCCCCGCGGCCCCCCTCCCGGTGGGGCTAGCGCCGGGCCACACCCTCCGCCCGCGCCGCCGCGGCAACCGCCGCCGTCACCGCCGGCGCGACCCGCTCGTCGAACGGCGAGGGAATGACGTAGCCCGCACTGAGCTCGTCCCCCACGACATCCGCCAACGCGTTCGCCGCCGCGATCTTCATGCCCTCCGTGATCCGCGACGCCCGCACCGCGAGCGCCCCCGCGAAGATCCCCGGGAACGCGAGCACGTTGTTGATCTGGTTCGGGTAGTCCGACCGCCCCGTCGCGACGACGGCCGCGTACTTGTGCGCGACATCCGGATGCACCTCCGGATTTGGGTTCGCCATCGCGAACACGAACGCGTCGGGCGCCATCGACGCGACCGCCGCCTCGGCGACCGTCCCGCCGGACACCCCGATGAACACGTCCGCCCCGGCGAGCGCCGACTCCAGCGACCCGGTGAGCCCGGCCTTGTTGGTGACCGAGGCCAACTCGCGCTTGACGTCCGTCAGATCGTCCCGGTCCGCGCTGACGATCCCCTTGCGATCGGCGACGGCCACGTCACCAAGCCCCGCGGCGAGCAGGAACTTCGCGATCGCGACCCCCGCCGCACCCGCGCCGGAGATGACCGCGCGAAGCTCGCGGAGCTCGCGCCCCGTCAGCTTCGCCGCGTTCCGCAGCGCGGCCAGCGTGACGATCGCCGTCCCGTGCTGGTCGTCGTGGAAGACCGGGATGTCGAGCCGCTCCTGGAGCCTGCGCTCGATCTCGAAGCACCGCGGCGCCGAGATGTCCTCAAGGTTGACGCCCCCGAAGGACGGCGCGAGCCGGACGACGGTGTCGATGATCTCGTCGGTGTCCTTCGTCGCGAGCGCGATCGGGACCGCGTCGACGCCGCCGAACTGCTTGAAGAGGATGGCCTTGCCCTCCATCACCGGGAGGGACGCCTCGGGACCGATGTCCCCGAGGCCGAGGACGGCCGTGCCGTCCGTGACGACCGCGACGACCTGCGACTTCCAGGTGTAGTCGTGGACGAGTTCCGGATTCTCCGCGATGGCGCTGCACACCTTGGCGACGCCGGGCGTGTAGGCGAGGGACAGGTCGTCCTTGTCGCGGACCGGGACGGTGGCCTGGACGGCCATCTTCCCGCCGCGATGGAGGGCGAACGCCGCGTCGAACGGTTCGTCCGCGCCCACGGACGCCGCACCGTCCGTCGCCGTGCCGTTGTCGCTGCGAGGATTGACGATCTCCGCTGCCACTTGTGTGACCCCTTAAGTCATGAACTGCAGTTGAGGGTGGACCACTCCTGGTTGAGGGGTGGGCGGGCACCGCGTACGCACCGCTTTCGTGAGCCGCACATGGGTCCGTACGCGACGAGCGCGCCGCACACGCGCTCTGAGCCCCGGATGAGGGGTGTAAGGATCTGTTCTACCTGACGGGAGCGTCCCCGGACGAGCCCATATGCCGCCCGTCACATCGGCCGCCCCCGCGCGGGGCCCCCTCCGGTGATCTTCCGCTCCGCCCGGCCGGCGGCGCTCCCGGCCCCCGGTGACATGACTCATAGCGGGATATCTGGACAAGTCCACCGACCGGAGGATCATCGTCCGGATCGTGGAGCGGACCACAGATCCTACGGTCGCCGGAGCCTCCCGCCACAGAAGGTGCCGCCGTCGACCGCCCTGCGCACACAAGCCCGTTGGCACGGCCGGACCACCCGTTACCCGATTTTGACATCGGTGAACCCTTGAATGACCACGTCCGAATGGCAAGATGCGGTAATCACACACGGTTGCGGCACTCGATGGTGCGTCCGCGACCGGGCTGCAACTCCTCAAACACCCTGCCGGAGGACCCAGATCATGCGCGCAAGCACCACCCGTCGTTCGACCGCCTCGCCCCGCACCACGCTGCGGGCCCGGGCCGCCGCGGTCGGCGCGCTCGCGGTCGCCGGCTCCCTCCTGCTGTCCGCCTGCGGCGACCAGACGGACGCGGCCAAGGAGAAGGACACCAAGCCGAGCAAGGGCGGCGACAAGACCGCGGCCGCGCCGCTCGCCGACAAGCTCCCGAAGGCGATAGCCGACGCGGGAGTCGTCAAGGTCGGCTCGGACATCAACTACGCGCCGATGGAGTTCGACGAGGGCGGCAAGCCCGCGGGCGTCGACGTCGACATCGCCGCCGCCATCGGCAAGGAGCTCGGTGTCGAGTTCAAGTTCGAGAACGGCACGTTCGACAACCTGATCCCGTCGCTCGACACCGGCCGCTACGACGTGATCATGTCCGCGATGAGCGACACCAAGGAGCGCCAGGCGAAGGTCGACTTCGTCGACTACTTCAACGCCGGCGTCTCGATCCTGGTCAAGAAGGGCAACCCCAAGGGCATCCAGTCCCTCGAGGACCTGTGCGGCAAGACGATCGCCTTCCAGCGCGGCACCGTCAGCGCCGACGTCGCCAAGGCGGCGAACAAGGACGCCTGCAAGGACAAGAAGATCAAGACCCTCACCTTCGACACCGACACCGAGGCGCTGCTCCAGGTCAAGCAGGGTCGCGCGGTGGCGGACCTGAACGACTTCCCGGTCGCCGCGTACAACGCGAAGACCTCCGGCGGCGGCAACGACTTCGAGGTCGCCGGCGACCAGATCGACGAGGGCCCGTACGGCATCGCCGTCAGCAAGAAGAACGGCGAGCTGCGCGACGCCGTCTCCGCTGCGCTCGACGCGATCATCGCCAACGGCGAGTACGCCAAGGTCCTGGAGAAGTGGAACGTCAAGCAGGGCGGCGTCGAGAAGGCCGTCCTCAACGGCGGCGCCGAGTAATCCGCGGATCGCGCAAAGGTACTTCCTGTGACTGAGAAGCACGTGACGGAACCGGCCGGCACCCCGCCGGCCGGTCCCGGCCCCGCCAAGACCGACGCCGCCGGCGCAGTGCCGCCGGAGGCCATCAAGGCCGTCCCGCTGCGGCACCCGTGGCGCTGGGTCAGCGCCGTGGTGGTGCTCGGACTGCTCGCACTGCTCGGCACGGCGTTCGCCAACGCCGCCATCGAGTGGGGCGACATCCCCGAGTACCTGTTCTCCGCGCGGTTCGCCGAGGCGGGTCTGAACACCCTCGAGATCACCATCCTCAGCTTCGCCATCGGCCTGGTCCTCGGTGTCCTGCTGGCCGTGATGAAGCTGTCGAAGAACCCGGTGATCTCGCTCTTCGCCAACGGCTACATCTGGCTCTTCCGCGGCACCCCCGTGCTGCTGCAGCTGCTGATCTGGTACAACCTCGCCCTGATCTTCCAGGTGATCAACCTGGGTCCGATCTACAAGAACGAGATGACCGAGTTCATGACGCCGTTCGTGGCGTCGCTGCTCGGCCTCGGCCTGAACCAGGCCGCCTACATGGCGGAGGTCGTCCGGGCCGGCATCCAGTCCGTCGACGAGGGCCAGACCGAGGCGGCGCAGGCGCTCGGCCTCAGTTCGAGCAGGACGATGCGCCGCATCGTCCTGCCGCAGGCGATGCGTGTGATCATCCCGCCGACCGGCAACCAGTTCATCGACCTGCTGAAGACCTCGTCGCTGGCGTCGGTCATCACGTACACCGAGCTGACCCAGATCTCGAAGACCATCTCGTCCAGCCAACTGAACGTGATCGAGATGTACTTCGTCGCGGCCGTCTGGTACCTGTTCTTCACCAGCATCTTCAGCATCGGCCAGTTCTACATCGAACGCCACTACGCCAAGGGGTCGGTGCGCAACCTGCCGCCCACGCCCTGGCAGAAGATCAGGGCGAGCATGACCGGGAGGGCTGCCGGATGACGGCGATGGTGAAGGCCGAGGGCGTCCACAAGTCCTTCGGCACGGCGCACATCCTCAAGGGCATCGACCTCGAGGTCGCCCCCGGCGAGGTGTTCTGCCTGATCGGCCCGTCGGGCTCCGGCAAGTCGACCTTCCTGCGGTGCATCAACCACCTGGAGCAGGTCAACGCCGGCCGGCTGTACGTCGACGGGCAGCTGGTCGGCTACCGGCAGAAGGGCGACAAGCTCTACGAGCTGAAGGAGAAGGAGATCGCGGCGCAGCGCAAGGACATCGGCATGGTGTTCCAGCGCTTCAACCTCTTCCCGCACATGACGGCTCTGGAGAACGTCATGGAGGCGCCGGTCCAGGTCAAGGGCGAGACCAAGGCGGTCGCCCGTGAGCGGGCGCGCAAGCTGCTCGACCGCGTCGGCCTGGCCGACCGCGCCGGCCACTACCCCTCGCAGCTCTCCGGCGGCCAGCAACAGCGCGTGGCGATCGCCCGCGCGCTCGCCATGGAGCCGAAGCTGATGCTGTTCGACGAGCCGACCTCCGCGCTCGACCCGGAGCTGGTCGGCGACGTCCTGGACGTCATGCGCGGCCTGGCGGAGGACGGCATGACGATGGTCGTCGTCACCCACGAGATGGGCTTCGCCCGCGAGGTCGGCGACAGCCTGGTCTTCATGGACGAGGGAGTCGTCGTCGAGGCCGGCAACCCGCGCGACGTGCTCACCAACCCGCAGCACGACCGCACGAAGGGCTTCCTCTCGAAGGTGCTCTGACATGCTCCGCAGGGGGCGGTACGGGATGCCCGTGCCGCCCCCTGCGTCGTGTCCGCGACCGCGGCCCCGTCCGCGCGATCCCGGCCGCGGCCCCCTCGGCCGTAATACCCTGGTCGGAACTACGACCGTTACGCGGGCCCGACGGCGCCCGCGACCGCCGCCGTGAGGACTGACCGTGATCCTGGCCTCGTACTCGGACCACGCCGTGCGCCTGGTCAACACCGAGGAGCCCGCGCGGGGCGCCGACGCCCTGACCTCGGTGGACGCCGTGCGCGCCCTGTTCGGCGGCAACGCGTCCGCCGCCCGCCGGGCCACCGACTCCGACGTCACCCGCTTCCGGGGCGTACGGGCGCGGCTGCGGGCCGTCTTCGAGGCGGCCGACGCGGGCGACGAGACGCTCGCCGTCGACCTGCTGAACTCGCTGCTCCTGGAGTTCCCCGTCAGCCCGCAGATCTCCGGCCACGACGCCCGCCGCGAGGACGGCCGGCCCGACTGGCACATGCACCTCGCCGACCACCCCTCGAACGCGACCGCGGGGTACGCGGCGATCGCCGCGATGGGGCTCGCCTTCCACCTCACCGAGCACGGCGTCGACCGCCTCGGCCTCTGCCAGGCCGCGCCCTGCCGCAACGCCTACCTCGACACCTCCGCCAACCGCTCCCGCCGCTACTGCTCCGACCGCTGCGCCACCCGCGCCAACGTGGCGGCGTACCGGGCGCGCAAGCGGGCGGAGGGCGGCGGGGCCGACGAGGACGCCGGGCCGCGATGAGCGCCTGACAGACCGCGGACCGCGCCGTTACGCTGCCTGGAGGTGGGCCCGCGGGAGCGCCGGGGGACGGCGAGTGGGGGCGGCGCGATGGAGCAGCTGTGGCAGGACGCCGATCCGGCCTTCACACAGGTCACGGCCGCCGGAGTCCGCTGCGTGCTCTGCCCGTTCCGCTGCCGGCTGCGGGACGGCGAGAGCGGGGCCTGCCGGGTGCGGCGGCGCAACGGCGGGCGCGTGCAGACCCTCACCCGGACGACGACGGTGCACCACCTCGACGCCGTGGAGCGCAAGCCGTTCTACCATTTCCGGCCCGGCAGCGCGGTCCTCACCCTGGCCCCGCCGGGCTGCTCCTTCCGATGCGACTACTGCGTGAACCACCGGATCTCCGGCTACGGCCGCGAGCCGCGCGCCCGGGGCCTACCGCCGGTCGAGCCGGTCGACGTGTCCGCGATGGTCCGGCGGGCCGCGGAGTCGTCCGCCGCCGTCGGACTGTCGTACTCGGAGCCCTCCCTCGCCCCGGAACTGACCCTGGCGCTGGCCGCCGAGGCCCGTCCGCTCGGGGTGCCGGTCGTCTGGAAGAGCAACGGCTTCCTCACGCCGGAGGCCGCGGACCGGCTCGCCCCGGCCCTCTCGGCCGTCAACGTCGACGTCAAGGCCGCGGCGGAGGCCCCGCACCTGCGGCTCACGGGCGCGCCGCTGGCGCCGGTACTCGACACGCTCCGGCGGCTGCGGGAGCACGGCGTGTGGCTGGAGGTCACCACCCCGCTCATCCCGGGCAGCAGTGCGAGCGACGACGAGCTGCGCGCGATCGCGGACTCCGTCGCCCCGGTGGACCCGCGCATCCCGTGGCACCTCGTGCGCTTCACCCCCACCCACCGGATGACCGACCACCCGCCCACCGGCCCCGACCGGCTCGCGCGGGCCCGGGAGATCGGCCACGCGGCCGGTCTGCGGCACGTGTACGTGGAGCGCGCCCTGGGCGCGGAGGGTCGGGCGACCCGCTGCCCGCGCTGCGCGGCGACGGTGGTCGAGCGGGACGTGTGGTCCCTCGCCGCGACCCGCCTTGACGGCTCCGGGCGCTGCCCGGAGTGCGGTACGACGGTCGGAGGAGTGTGGCGATGACGGAATCCGCGCCGGACGGGGCCCGGGAGCCGGGCCCGCCGGCCTACCGCTTCGTGGAGTCGCTGCCGGACCTCATCGACGCGGCGGAGTACGCGCGGCACCCCGAAGGACGGCTGGTGAGGCTGCGGCTGACCTGGTCGGCGGAGGGTGTGGAGATCCTCGGGGACGCGTTCCGGCCGGAGGTGCTCGAGCGCCTCCTGGAGGGGCTCGGTCCCGACGAGATCGAGCAGATGATGTGCGGTTGACCCGCCCGGCCTACAGCTCGGCGAGCACCGCGTCGATCACCGCCCCGAGCCGCTCCGGTGCCGGATCGGGGGCCAGCGTCCAGGTGTCGCGCTCACCGGATGCGGTGGGCGCCCCGGAGTAGTGGACGCGGATGGTGAGCAGCCCGGGGAGCGGAAGCCTGCGCTGGTGCGGGTGGGTGAGCAGGACCGGCCGCGGCGGCGCGCCCGCGCCGGCCCCGAGCCGCCGCAGCGCTCGTGCGGCGTGCCGGGCCGCCCGTTCGGGGTCCGGCGGGGCGGGGGGCGCGGGCGCCCAGAGGCGGCGCAGACCCGCCGTGCCGGTCAGCGGGACCGGCCGGTCGAGACCGTTCAGTTGCAGGAGTTCCACCGCGCGGCCGGCCTCCGCCAGCGCCTGTGCCAGTCGGTGCGCGCAGACACGCAGGCAGGTGCCCACGTCCCCGTGCGCCGCGGGTCCGGTGTCCAGGACGAGGACGGCGTCCCCGGCGGCCTGGGGGGCCGCCGCACCGCGGGTGCGGTAGAGCAGCGCGCCCTGCTCCTGGAGGGTGGCGCGGATCGCGGCGGGCAGGGCGAGGTGGCTGGGCAGCATCCGGTCCGGCGGGCCGTGGCGCACCAGGTCGGACGGGGCGCCCGCCGCCGTGGGGCCGGTGACGTCGTCGCCGGGGGCCGCGGCGGGCCGGCGCAGCCAGGGCACCGGGCGCCGGCCGTCGCGGTCCCGGCGCGGGGCGCCGAGGGCGCGGGCGACCCGGTCGGCGAGGCCGGGGTCGCGGGCCACCGCGTCGGGGCCGAGCAGCCGGAGTGCCGGGAGGAGCTCGGCGCGGGTCCGCTCCAGGGCGGCGGCCAGCACGCCGGTCCCGGGCGCTCGCTCCGGCACGCCCTGGGCCGAGCCGCCGAGGCCGCGCTCGAGGGCGGCCCGCAGGACCTGGCCGGGCACGCCCGGAGGCGCGGCGCAACGGGCGTCGGGCGGGAGCCGGGTGGCGGTGACGGCCGCGAGGGCGGCGCGGGCCTCCGCCCGCCAGCCCAGCGCCGCGAGTTCCTGAGCGGCCCGGCTGCCCCAGAGCAGCTCCGCCGGCCGCCCTTCCCCGGCCCCGGTCGGCGGGCCGACCAGTGAGTGGAGGGCGACGAGGGCGGAGAGCGGCGCCGCCGCCTCCGCCTGGGCCGCCGCGCTGCCCAGCTCGGCGAGCCGCGGCCCGGGCAGGGGCAGCGGTCCGGCCGGGGCGCCGGGCTCGGACAGCGGCCACAGCAGGGTTCCGCCACCGCGGTAGGTGATGGCGATCCGGCGCCCGTCCGGGGACCAGCGGACCGACCACACACCGTCGGCAGGCTCGGGCGGTTCGAGGACGAGGACGACGGCCGCCTCCGCCACGTCCCAGATCTGCACGACCGACGTGGACAGGCCGGGCCCCGGCGCGGCGAGCAGGGCTCCGTCGGGCGACCAGGCGAGCGCCGGGGCCCAGCCGACCCCGCCGGGCGCCCCGAACTCGCGCCGGATCCGCCAGTCCCCGGTGTCCCAGACGACGATCGACCCGCCCTCGGCCTGCGGTGTGGCCGCCAGCCGGGTGCCGTCCGGTGACCAGGCGACCCGGGTGGCAAAGGCCCCGGTCGGCATCCTGAGCCGCGGCCGGGTCAGGGTGAACTCCGGCATCCGCCAGAGCAGCACCTCGCCCTGGGTGCCGGCCGCGAGGAGCCGGCCGTCGGGCGACCACCCCGGTCTTCCCACCCGCCCCCGGACGAACCGGCTCACGGGTTCCGCCGCCGCGGGCGGCTCCCCGAGCGTGTACAGGTAGAGACGGGCCGGCGCGGGACCCGCCTCGGGCACGACGAGCAGGCCGCCTCCCCGGGGGCACCACACCGGCGCCTGCCCGCCGGGCACCTCGGTCAGCGGCCGCCCGGTCACGGCGTCCAGGACCGCGAGGGGAGCGCGCCCCTGACGGGACGCGACCGCCACGGCCGCTCCGGGTCCCCCGGCGCGCAGCGGATCTTGGGCCTCGGCGGACGCCTCGACGTCGAACGCCCCCGCCGGCACCTCCGCGGACCACGTCTCGTCCGGCTCCGCCGTGTCGTGGCGGACGAGGCGCCCCGGCCGGGTCTCGGCGACCGCGGCCCCACCGCTCAGCCAGGTGAATCCCGGGGCGGGCGCCGAACCGCCGCCGAGGCCGCGCGGTGGCCCGGCCCGGCGCGCGGTGGAAACGGACCCGTTGGCGGCCCGCCGGCCGACGGACCCGCACATGACGGCCACCCAGCGCCTGAGCTCCGCGTCCGTGCGGTGGCCCGGAGTGGGCGTGACGGCGTCCGGGAGATCCCACAGCGCGTACCCGGGGGTCCCGTTCGCTTCGCTGCGGACCAGCAGCCGGCCGGCGGCGCAGACGTGGAAGTCGGCCGCGCGGCGCGGCGCGGCGGCAATCTCCTCCAGGCGGTCCAGCTCCAGGTCGAGGACGAGCACCCCGCCGGCGTGGGCGGCGGCGAGGTACCGGCCGCTCGGGCTGAAGGCCAACCCGAGCACGGGTGGAAGGGGCGTCGGCGCGGGGCCGTCCGTGCCCGGGGCGTCGACCAGGTGCACGCCGGCCGCGTCGGCGAAGGCGAGCGTCCGTCGGTCGGGTGACCAGGCGACCGTGTGCAGTCCGGTGCGGGCCGCGCGGCCCGCAACCGGTCTGGTGCGGGGGGTGGTCGAGGCGGAGCGGGACCGGGCCTTCCGGCTCGGCCTGCCGGTCGACGAGGTCGGGCTGATGCTCGTGGCACGTTCCGTGGGGCTGCCCGGCGAGCAGGCGTTGACGGGGATCGTCGGCCGGCCGTCGGCGGAGGCCCCCGTGGAGGTGGTGCTGGCGAGGGTCCCGCGGGTCACGGCGGTCGACCCGCCGCTCGGCGGGCACCTCCTGGAGCTGTGCCTGCACCGGCGCGGCCGGCGCGACAGCAGGCACCGGATCGCCGCCGTGCTCGGCGACCACCGCTTCCTCACCGACGCCGTGGCGGCCGCCTCCGGCGGGCGGACGCACACCGCGATCACGTACTACGGCTGGCTCCTGCAAATCCTGACCGGCTCGCCGGTCGTGCAGCGCAAGGACGTCGAGGACGTGATGCAGCTGGTCGGATACCGGCCGCCGCCCGCGCTCGTGATCGCGATGCGGAACGCGAGCAGGGGCTCCGCCGCCGCGGCCGTCGACGCGATCGCCGCGGCGGAGTACTACCGGCACCACCAGTCGCCGCCCCCGGCCCCGCCGGCCCGTCCTGTGATCCCGCCCCTCCCCGCGTCCCCGCCCGACCAACCGCAAGGGCCCGCCCCCGCGGCCCCGCCCGCGCCGGATTCCCACCGGTCCGGGCCGTCCCGTCCCGACGCGCCGCGGGACCACGACCACGGCGGTCCCGCCGGCCGCCCGCACGACTGACCGCTCATGCGCCGCCGGGGGAACGGTGGCGTGCACCGTGAAAGGCAGACGGAGTGACGACCACACCACCTCCCGCGCAGCCGCCTGACGACCGGGCCGTGTCGCCCGATCTCCTCGCGGCTGCGCACGACCTCCAGCAGCTCGCGCGGCAGTCGCCGAGCAGGACGGGGCGGAAGGTCCTGTCCGGACTCGCCGGGGACGCCGCGCTGAACGCCCGGGCCTTGGTCGGGGTCGACCTCAACGAGGTCTATCCGCCCCGGCTGCTGGTACCGGACGCGCCTCCCCGCTACCGGAACCGGATCGGCTGGCTCGGCGTCCTGCGCGACGTCTTCGTGTTCGCGCCGATCGTGCTGACATGGCTCTCACTGCTCGAGGCGTTCCGGGACTACTCGGAGGGCGAGACCTTCCTCGACCAGTGGCGGGACGGCTTCGGCGTGTGGGCCGTCGGGGCCGTCGTGGTGCTCATCCTGCTGGTCATGCTCATCACTGTCGCCCTGCACTGGCTGCGGCTGCGCGACCGGCAGATCTCCTCCAACGCGAAGCTGCGGCAGCGGATCAGCGAACTGCTCGTGGTGATCACCGCGGAGATCGCCCGGCCGGTCGAGACGCCGACCGGCCCGGCGCCGTCCGGCGTACTGGTCCGCACCGCGGCCGAGATCACCGAGGCGACCGACCGGCTGAGGACCGTCCTGAACGACACCGCCGAACGGCTCGAGAAGATCTTCGGTCCGGGCCCGGAGTCCGGTTTCACGACTGCCCTGAACGGTTGGACCGCCTCGGCGAGTTCGCTCGAGCGGATGGGGAAGTCCCTGACGGTCCCGCACAAGCTCGTCCAGGACTTCGCGGCCATGCGGGCGGCGCTCAAGGAGGACGAGGCGGCCACCCTGCAGACCCTGAAGGACCTGATCGCCGAACTGACCCATGCCACCGACACGTCGGCCGAGTCCGGCCGCAACCACGTCGTGGTCTCCGAGGTGGTCATCGGGTTCAGCCGGCAGTTGAACCAGTCCCTCGACCGGTTCGTCGACCGCTCCGAGCTGCTCGACCGGTACATGCAGCACATGGCGGTGACCCTGAACCGGCTCGATCCCCGTCTGGCGCAGTCGGCGCCCGGCCCGGGCCCCTCCGCCCACCGCGACCCGATGGACGACGGCTTCGACATGGCCGCCGGCCGCGGCGGCGTCCCGCGCCAGGACGTGCCGGGCACCTCGGGGGGCAGGGGCCGGGACGGGGCGTCCGCGGAGCCGCCCGGACTCCGGCGGCGGGCGACCGGCGCACCGGCGGACCCGTACGCCACCGAGCCGCATCCGGCCGACGACCCGGTCGCGGGCGAGCGGCCCTCCGACTCCGGCGACGCCGCGGAGTCCGGTGACTGGTACCCGCAGCCGGGGTCCCGGTGAGCGCCCCCGCCTCCGCCGACCGCTCGGCGGACCGCGCCGACCCCGCGGACGACTTCGACCTCGACGACCCGGCGGAGGGGCGGCCGTCCTCGATCCCGGCCCGGTACCTCGCCGGCTGGCTCTTCGCGGACCTGTTCCTCGTCCTGTTCGTGCTGGTGCTCGGACTCGACACCCCGAAGCCGGAGCACCCGCCGCCGGTCGGCCCGACCCGACCGCCGGCGACGGCGGGCGACGCGCCGGGGAGGGTCCTCGTGGGCGGGATCGACCCCGAGTACCAGGGTGTCCCGGTCAGGCTCTCGCCGAACGCGACCGCCCTCGCCCAGGAACGCGGGGCCCTGACCCGGCCGGACGCCGCGAAGGTGATCAGAGCCGTGCGGGAGGAGGTCGCGCTCAGCGGCGAGGGGCGCAAGATCGGCATGCTCATCACCTTCGGCGGAGCACCCCAGTTCCAGGAGAACGCCCGCACCCTCGCCCGGCACACCAATGCGGCCCTGCTGTCGGGGGCGCCGGACCTGTTCTGCGCCGGGAACGTCGGTGACCGGCCGTTCTGGGACGGCGATCCCCTGGACAACCGCGAGAAGTCCCCCCTGGACGCCGTACGCGTCGACGTGTACTACGCCAACTCCTGCGACGCGGCGGCCCCCTCGGCCTCCCCCGGCGCCGGAGGTCCGCGCTAGCCAGTGCACGGCCGGCGCCGAACCCGTCCCGAACACACGACAGAAGGAGCAGTCATGGCAGTGGAGGAACCGCCGGTGGAAGGCGCCGTCCGGCTGAACGCGGCCCGGGAGGTGGAGCGGTACGACGGGCAGACCTGGCGTCCGTACCGGCAGGTGTCCGACGAGGATCCGTTCAACAGGTCCCTGTTCCGGGGCGGCTCAGGGCAACCCGGGGATCCAGCGGCGGGCGGCGGCGCCGGGGCGGACGGGGCCGGGCAGGAGGACCGGAAGTGAGCCTCGACGCCGTCCTCGCGGGGCCCGACCCGGCCGGCGGCGGAGGCGCCGCCGGTGCGGTGGGCCCCGGAGCGTCCCAGGCGGCCGCCGCGGTGAACGACATGCGCGCGGTCGCCCGGTGGTCCCTCGCGACCACCGGCGCCGTGGGCGGCGTCCTGCTCGGAGGGCTCCCGATCGCTGCCGTGGGCAAGATCCGCGGCGCCGCCGACGGCTGGCTCGCCGGCGGGGGCCTCGCCCTCGCGCTGGTGGGCATCTGCGCGGCCCTGTGGGCGACCGGCAACGTGCTCACCCCTCGGTTCGTCACCCTGCGCTCCCTCCAGGAGCGGCCCGCGAAGGGGCTGCGCGCCGAGATCGCGGCCGCCCCGGCCGTCTTCCTCGGCGGTTTCGGGACCGACCCCGCCGCCCTGGCCACGGCGTACGAGGACCACGCGAAACTGGTGCGCGTGTTCGGCGAGCGGCTCGACCGCGCGACGGACGAGGCCGAGCGGGCGGCCTGGGCCGGGGCGCTGGCCGACGCACGGGCGAACGTCGCCGCGGTCACCGCCCGCGGCACCGCGCTCCTGGAGCTGGTGCACGTGTGGCACGTCCAGTACGCGCTGCGCCGGGCCCGGATCCTCACGCTGCTCGCGTCGATCCTGGTCGTCGCCGGCGCGGTCATGTTCCTGCTGGCCACCGACGGCGGCGGCTGAGCCGGGCGGACCGCAGCGCAAGCCCCTATCCCGGCGTCCGCCGCCCCCGGGCGGTGACGCGACGGGCCGCCACCGGCCGCACCGCGCCGAACGCCCAGGCCGCGAGGGCGAGCGGGGTGGGGCGCTCGCGCCGCGCGGGGGGCGGCCGGAAGCGGACGAGCACCCGGCCGAGCACCAACTCCCGCGGGACGACCCCGTAGTCCGTGCTGTCCCCGCCGGCGTACGGGTTGTCGCCGAGCACCCACCAGCCGCCCGGCCGGCGTTCGACCGCGCGTTTGACCACGAGCAGGTCCTGCTGGAACGGGTGCCGCAGCACCACCACCGCGCCGGGCCGCACCTCCGCGCCGTACCGCACGACCAGCCGGTCGCCGTGCCGCAGCGTCGGCACCATCGACGGCCCGTGCACCTGCGCGAGCCCGAGTTGCGCGCCCGGCCCCCGGCCCTCGGCCACGTCCTGCATCAAGCCACCTGCTCCCAACCCGTCAGTCCTTCTCCGCACGGCCCGTCCTGAGCCGTACCCACCCGCGCGAGCCCCTGCACGGGTCCTGGTACGACCCGGGACTTTAGGCGTAGGCCCATGGGGGCACTCGCGAAAAGAGGTGCCCCACGGAGTAATGTCGCACCTGAGAAGACGATCACGAGGAAGGAACAGCTGCATGCTTTCCCGCCTGTTTGCCCCCAAGGTGACGGTCAGCGCCCACTGCGACCTGCCGTGCGGCGTGTACGACCCGGCCCAGGCCCGCATCGAGGCCGAGTCGGTCAAGGCCGTCCAGGAGAAGATGGCCGCCAACGACGACGCGCACTTCCAGGCGCGGGCCACCGTCATCAAGGAGCAGCGCGCCGAGCTCGCCAAGCACCACGTCTCGGTGCTCTGGAGCGACTACTTCAAGCCCCCGCACTTCGAGAAGTACCCCCAGCTCCACGTCCTGGTCAACGACACCCTCAAGGCCCTCTCCGCGGCCAAGGCCTCGACCGACCCCAAGACGGGCGAGAAGGCGCTGGAACTCATCGCCGAGATCGACCGCATCTTCTGGGAGACGAAGAAGGCCTGATCTGTGGCTAGGCCGTCTGACCTGCTGTTTCGCCGGTCAGGCTCCCTACCGGTCCGCACCCGGTCCGCAGGCCGCCGAGCACGGCGTCCATGACGGCCCGGGTGCGGTCTTCTTCGCCCGGCCACAGGTGCGCGTAGATCCGCAGCGTGATGACGGCGGACACGTGGCCGAGAACCAGCTGCACCTGCTTCACGCTCGCGCCGCCGGCGATGAGCGCGGACGCGTAGAAGTGCCGCAGGTCGTGGGTGACCAGGCGCGGCAGCCCTACGGGCTTGCGGCCCTCGCGCGCGGCCGTCTCGTCCTCCTCCGCCTGGAGCGTTTTCCGCGCAGACTTCATTCGGTCTTCCAGCGCCGGTAGTTGAGCGGCTCCCTCCTCCATCGTGAACAGCCACTCCGTGGAGGGACGCGCGGCCAGGTGCCCGAGGAGCGCGTCGGTGACGACCTCCCCGACCGGAACCGTCCGCCGGGACTTCGCGGTCTTCGGCGGACCGACCTTCCCCGACTGGAGCCGCTGCCGCTCCACGCGGATGCTGCCCGCCTTGAAGTCGACGTCCGCCACCTACAGGCCGAGCAACTCCCCTATGCGCAGACCCGATCCGGCGAGCGTGACGACGGCCGCGCGGATGTACGGCGGGATCACCCGGGCCATCGCCTCGACCTTGGCGACGGTCGGCGGGGTGACCTCCTCGTCCGGCATGACCGGAAGGGTGATCCGGCGGCACGGGCTGGAGGCGACGACCTTGTCGTCCACGGCCGCCGTCATCATGCGCACGAGGACGTCGTGGACGTTCCGGACGCTGCCGGGGCCGAGCTGGTCGGACAGGTGCTTGAAGAGCACCTGTATGTCGTTGCGGCGTATCGCCGCCAGTGTGCCCCTTGCATCTTCACTTCGAGCTGGCCTGATACAGGGTGAAGACGGCCTGGACGAGTGCGGTGATGCCGGTGGTCGAGCATCGGATCTTGCGGCGTACGCCTCGTGAACGATCAGACCGGTAGACGGAGCTGGCCCCCATCCCCTGAGGGGCCTCGACTTCGGGCGACAGCCCCGCCGGGAGCGGCCGACGGCGCACATCACACATCGTACCGACGGTCGCGTCGATAACATTCGATAAGATGCCGACGGTCGCGTCGTCAAGCGTAGGCAAAACGGCGCTGTGCCCCGTCGTACCCTCATCCCCTCATCGCACGGAGAGCCCTGTGTTCCTTGCCCTACGCGATCTGCGCTTCGCACGCGGTCGCTTCGCCCTGATGGGCGCGGTGGTCGCGCTCATCGCCGTGCTCGGCGTGCTCCTGTCCGGACTCGCCTCCGGTCTGGCGGACGCCGGCATATCCGGCCTGCGCGCGCTGCCCGTGACGCACATGGCCTTCGACGAGAAGGCGACCAGCGAGCAGTTCTCCCGTTCGACCGTCGAGCAGGAGGACTGGGAGGCGTGGTCCAAGGCGCCCGGCGTGGAGCGCGCGGAGCCCTTCGGGAGCACCCTGGCCAATGCCCAGGTCACCGAGGGCGCCAAGAAGGGCGAGCAGGTCAACCTCGCCGTCTTCGGCATGGCACCGGACTCCTCCCTCGCGCCCAGGCCCGAGCAGGGCGAGGGACTGAAGGAGGGCAGCGGGGACATCGTCATCACCCAGGAGCTCGCCGATCTGGGCGTCCGGGTCGGCGACGTCCTGACCGCCGACAAGAGCGCGGTGCGGCTGAAGGTCGTGGGCCTCGTGGAGGAGTCCGTCTCCTACGGCCACATCGGCATCGCGTACACCGACCTCGACACCTGGCGGCACCTGCACTACGGCCTGCCGGGTGAGCTGCCGGAGGCCGCGAGCCGGCAGGCCACGGCCGTCGCCCTGACCCTCGACTCGAACGCCGACGTTGCGGCCGTCGAGAAGGCGACCGGCACCCGCGCCGACACCAAGGAGGCCACCTTCGACGCGTCGCCCGGCTACGCGGCCGAGTCGAGCACCATGGCCCTGATCAAGGGATTCCTGTACGCCATCTCCGCCCTGGTCGTCGGTGCGTTCTTCACCGTGTGGACCGTGCAGCGCAAGGCGGAGATCGCTCTGATGAAGGCGCTCGGCGCCCCCACCGGGTACATCCTGCGCGACGCGCTCGCCCAGGTCGTCGCCGTGCTCGTCGGCGCCACCGCGGTCGGAACCGCCGTGGGCCTGGCCCTGGGCAGCATGATGATCGGAAAGGCCCCCTTCTCCCTCTCCGCCCCGGCCATCGCCACCTCCTCCGGCCTCCTCATCGCCCTCGGGACCGTGGGCGCCTTCGTCGCCGTCCGCCGCATCACCGCCGTCGACCCCCTGACCGCTCTGGGAGCCTCCCGATGACCACACCCGCCACCGACCACCGGGCCACCACGGACAGCGCGGGCTCCGGCGGACTGCGCCTGGACGACGTCACCCTCACGATGGGGGACGGCGACGCCGCCGTCACCGCCCTCGACCACGTGGGGCTGACCGTCGCCCCCGGCGAGTTCGTCGCCGTCGTCGGCCCTTCCGGGTCCGGGAAGTCCAGCCTCCTCGCCGTCGCCGGCGGCCTCCAGCGGCCGACCTCGGGCACCGTGCACATCGCCGGCACCGAGCTGACCACCCTGTCGGACAAGGAGCGCACCGCCGCCCGCCGCCGTCACATCGGCTTCGTCTTCCAGCAGTCGAACCTGCTGGCCTCCCTCACCGTCAGGGAGCAGCTCCTGCTGCCCCTGCACATCGACGGCCGCCTCGACGCCGCTGCCCGCAACCGGGCCGACGAACTCATCGAGGCGGTCGGACTCGGCCACCGGGCAGGCTCCCGCCCGCACCAGCTCTCCGGAGGCGAACGGCAGCGCGCGGGTCTGGCCCGCGCCCTGATGACCTCGCCCGCCGTCCTGCTGGTGGACGAGCCCACCTCGGCACTGGACCGTGTGCGTTCGGCCGAGGCGGTACGGCTGATCGCCGAGCAGACCCACGAGCGGGGCACGGCGACGGTCATGGTCACCCACGACACGGCGATAATGGACGCAGCCGACCGGGTCCACGAGATGGTCGACGGCCGCCTGTCCTGACAGGCAGCCGCGGGCCGGAACCTCCTCCCCGGCCCCGTCCGCCCCTCCAGGAGTCCACCCGCATGCCGAAGATCAACGCCTCCACCGTCGCCGAGCACCGCGCCCAGCAACGCGAGGCACTGATCGATGCGGCGATCGACATCCTGGTCAACGAGGGCGCCGCCGCCGTCACCCCGGCGGCGGTCGGCGCCCGCGCGGGCCTGGCCCGCTCCAGCGTCTACCAGTACTTCGACTCCTCACCGGCCCTCCTGTCGACCATCACGGAGGAAGCCTTCCGGCGCTCCAACGAGGCACTCACCCGCGCCATGGCCGGCGCGAACGGACCGCTGGAACGCGTCGAGGCGTTCTTCAGGGAAAGCCTCCGCCTCGGCGCCGAGGGCGCCCACCGGCCCGCCGCTGCCCTCGTGAACGCCGGCCTGCCCCCTGCCTGCCAAAAACGGCTGATGGAACTCCACCTGGAGCAGGTCGAACCGTTCCGCACCGCCGTCCGGGAGCTCGGCGTCCCCGAGCCCGCGCTCACTGCCGACCTGATCGCCGGAATGCTGCACACCGCCCTGGCCGCCGTCGAGAACGGCACCCCCCTCGAAACGGTCACACAGCGCACCCTCACCCTCGTGCGCCGCTGCCTCACCCAGGCCGGTGGCACGGTCCGCGCACCGGAGGAAGGGGCCTGAGGCCCTCGTGCCGCCGAAGCACCTCGGCCGACCACGGCACGGCAGGCCACCGACCCGGCCCGTTACTTGGAGACCAGGAAGGCCTGACCTTCGACCGGTTCCCCTCGCACCCGGCCCGCCTGCCGCCGACCTCGGTGGCTGCCGCGGGCCGGGTGTCGTCGTGTGGGGGGCCGCGTCGCGACGGTCGGGGTGGCGTCACCCCTGACGATCGTCGGGGTTCGCCCCCCACCTTCGGCCCGGGTGCCGGCCCGCTCGCCCTCCCAGCGTCGGGACATGACATCACGACGGACCGAATTGACCCCGGCCAACAGGCTGTTGACCACCGCCGCCCTGCTAACCGCGACCGCCGGCACGCTCGCCGGGGCCGTGGAAGGGGCGCGCAACTGGGCTGGATGGCCCAGCGCCGCCAGCACCCCGTCCACCGACCTCATCCGCATCACGCCCCCGACGGTACGGAAGTCGCGGCAGGCGGAACACTGCCGAAAGTCGAAGTCCGCGCTCAGCAGACGAAGGACGGCGCGGCTGCCCAGGCGATCAGGTAGGACCAGGTCTCGGGGCCGATCAGGCCGTCCACCGTGATGCCGGCGCAGTCCTGGAAGCGGCGGGTGGCGGCGTCGGTGACCGGTCCGAAGTCGCCGTCCTCCGGGATCGTGCCGCCGCTCAGCGAGAAGTTGAGCAGGCACTGCGCCTGTTGCACTGCGGGCCCGGTGGCGCCCTCCTGGATGCTCGGCGTGCTGCCCGTGTACGTGCACGGGGACGTCCGGTCGGCGGCGGGCGGGGGCGTCGGCGGCGCGGGCACGGGAGTGCCGGGCCGGGTCTCGGTCCTGGTCTTCGTCTCCGTCTCCGTGACCGTGGCCCTCGGCTCGACCGGCGTCGACGAGGCCGACGAGGACGGCGCCGACCGGCTGGACCGCGGCACACTCACCTCACTCGCCGTCTCCGCCCCCGCACACCCGGCACACAGCGCGACCACCAACACCCCCGCACCCACAAGCGCCCGCACGAACCATCACCTCCTGGCTCCCCTTCCAGCGTCCGCCCGTGCCCGTTCGGCCGCAACCCGCCTCTCAGTTCACCGGAGACGTCGCCTCCACCCGGTGGGCCTCGAGGCCGGGCGTGGCCAGGAGGGCGGTGATGAGGGCGGGGGTGCCGCCGATGTAGGTGCTGAGGAGGTCGACGTCGCCGCCGAGGCACCAGGCGTGGTCGGCGGGCCACCAGAGGTCGGGGAGTTCGAGGAAGTGGTGGGGGTCGTCGCCGGGGGTGGGGGCGTCGGTGAGCCGGCCGGAGAGGAGGATCTCGTCGCGGCCGGGGGTGGGGAAGGTGGGGGTGCCGGGGGGCCAGGTGAAGGTGCCGTAGCCGTCCCAGAGGCCGTACCAGCAGCGGTCGGGGGTGGTGGTGTGGCGGGCGAGGACGGGGAGGAGGGCGCGGGCGACGTCGGGCGGGGTGGGGCCCTCGGCGGGGTGCTCGTCCCAGACGCCGGGGAGGCTCGCGTCGCCGTTGAGGTAGTCCACCGGGTCGGCACAGCCGATGAGTTCGCCCCACGTCGTGGTGCCGGTGACCGTCCGCCCGTAGGCCGCGGCGGCGGTCGCCCAGGTGACGGGTCGCTCGTCGAGCGCGGCCGGGTGCAGGATGCGCGCGTACGCGGCGAAGCCGGGCGCGCATACGGCTGTGACGGTGCCGAAGTCGCTGCCGGGTCCGTAGGGGACGGCGTCGCGGGCGAGCCGGTCGGCGGCCGACAGGTCGTCGATGCGGACGCGCAGGCGGCCGTAGCGCTCGGGGACGGAGGCCGGGTCGAAGGCGGTCCGGTCAGCGTCGGGGTAGGGCGGCTCGTAACGGCCGGGCACGGTGAACTTCATGGCAGCAGCCTGCCGGGGCGGCCGCCCCGCCACCACCCCGCGCCGCACGACGTGCACCCCGCGATGCGTCGCACCCGCGCCGCCCCGGCCTCGTAGCCTCGGACTCATGACTGACGACACGACAGGCGCACCGACCACCGTCGCCGTACTCGGCACCGGGATCATGGGATTCGCGATGGCCCGCAACCTCGCCCGGGCGGACGGGTTCGAGGTGCGGGCGTGGAACCGTACGCGCGCGAAGGCCGAACCGCTGGCCGCCGACGGGGCGCGGGTAGCGGACACCCCGGCGGAGGCGGTGGAGGGCGCGGACGTGGTGCTGACGATGCTGTACGACGGCCCGTCGGTACGGGAGGCGATCGGGCAGGCGGCGGGCGCGCTGCGCGAGGGCGCGGTGTGGCTGCAGATGAGCACGGTGGGGGCGGACGGCGTCGGGCCGCTGGCCCGCGCGGCGGTGCAGCACGGGCTGCTGTTCGTCGACGCCCCCGTGCTCGGCACGAAGGAGCCGGCCGAGCAGGGGAAGCTGACGGTGCTGGCGGCGGGCGACCCCGCGGCCCGCACGAGCGCCGACCGGGTCTTCGACGCGATCGGACAGCGGACGGTCTGGCTGGCGGGCGACGCCGCGGACGGCCCCGCGTCGCGGCTGAAACTCGTCGTCAACAGCTGGGTGCTCGCGCTGATCAACGCGACCGGCGAGTCCGTCGCGCTGGCCCAGGGCCTCGGCGTCGACCCGCGGTACTTCCTCGACGCGGTGGCCGGCGGCCCGCTGGACGCCGGCTACCTGCGGGCGAAGGCGGAGACGATCCTCGCCGGTGACTTCCCGCCCAGCTTCGCGGTGAGCGCGGCCCGCAAGGACGCGGGGCTGATCGCGGCGGCCGCGCGGGAGGCGGGCGTACGGGTGGACCTCGCGGAGGCGGCGGGCGAGCGGCTGCGCCGGGCCGAGGAGCAGGGCCACGGCGCGGAGGACGCCTCGGCGGCGTACTTCGCGAGCTTCCCGGACGGGGCGCCGCCCGCCGCGCGGTGACCCCCGGCAGCGGGGTCCGCGCGGCGACGGGGCGCCGAACCCGACGCGGGGCCGGGTCGGGGGGCCCGACCCGCGGCTCGGCGGAACCCCGCACGCCACGGCCCCACCCGCCACGCCACAGCGAGTCACGGCACCCCGTGCCACCGCACCCGCCCCGCACCATGGACCGCACACATGGACCGCGCCCGACCCCGGAACAGCACGGGGACGGGCGCGGCTGGTTCTCATGCGTCCGGCACGGAGCCGGCTCGGGACGGACCGGTCAGAACGTCAGCTTCCAGCCGTTGATCCGCCCGGTGTCCTGCGCGGCGACGTCGCGGACCTGGAGCTTCCACGCCCCGTTCGCGACCTCGCTGGAGGCGTTGACCGTGTACTGCGCCACCACGTTGTCGGCCGAGTCCGAGGAGCTGGAGTTCTTCAGTCGGTACGCCGTGCCGTCCGGCGCGACCAGGTCGATGACGAGGTCGCCGCGGTAGGTGTGCGTGATGTTGACGTCCACCTTCAGCGCCGCCGGGGCGTTGCCCGTCCGGCCCGTGACGTTGATCGTCGAGGTGACGGCCGCGGCCGGCGAGTCGGGGATGTTGACGACGGTGGTCGACTCGTAGACCGTGCCGCCGCCACCGCCGCCGCCCGAGCGGGTGCCGACGTTGACCCCGGCCCAGGCGTCCTGGACGGCCTTGTACTCGGTGCTGGTCGTCCCGTACAGCTCGCCGGCCACCGCGAGCGTGCCGGTGCGGGCGGCCGCGTAGTTGGTCGAGGAGGTGAACTTGGTGGTCAGCGCCTTGTACCAGATCAGCGCGGCCTTGTCCCGGCCGATGCCCGCGACCGGCAGACCGTCCGAGGTGGGCGAGTCGTAGGCGACGCCGTTGACGGTCTTCGCGCCGCTGCCCTCGGACAGCAGGTAGAAGAAGTGGTTGGCCGGGCCGGACGAGTAGTGGACGTCGACCGAGCCGATCCCCGAGTACCAGTAGTCCTTCGACGAGCCGTCCTTGCTCGGCTTGTCCATGTACCGCAGCGGGGTGCCGTTGCCTCGGATGTCGATCTTCTCGCCGACCAGGTAGTCGCCGGGGTCCGAGGTGTTGCCCGCCGCGAACTCGACGGCGGCGGCGAAGATGTCGCTGGTCGCCTCGTTCAGGCCGCCGGACTCGCCGCTGTAGACCAGGCGCGCGGTGTTGGACGTGACGCCGTGGGTCATCTCGTGCGCCGCGACGTCGAGCGAGGTCAGGGGCTTGGCGTTGCCGCTGCCGTCGCCGTAGGTCATGCAGAAGCAGCTGTCCTGCCAGAAGGCGTTGACGTAGTTGTTGCCGTAGTGGACGCGGGAGTACGCGCCGACGCCGTCGCCCCGGATGCCGCTGCGGCCGTGGACCTCCTTGAAGTAGTCCCAGGTCTCGGCGGCGCCGTAGTGCGCGTCGGCGCCCGCGGTCTCCAGGTTGGCGGGCTGGCCGTTGCCCCAGACGTCGTCCGGGCCGGAGAAGAGGGTGCCGGTGCCGGAGGTGCCGCGGTTCAGGTTGTACGTCTTGTGCCCGCCGCGCGCGCCGTCGGTGAGGTTGAACGTGGACCCCGACTGGGTCGTGCCGAGCGTCACCTGGCCGCTGTACTGGGTGTTGCCGGTGCCCTGGTGGACGGCCTGCCACTCGTACAGCTTGGCGCCGGTGGAGGCGTCGGTGACGACGTGCAGCTCGTTGGGCGTGCCGTCGTGCTGGAGGCCGCCGACGACGGTCTCGTAGGCGAGGACGGGCTTGCCGGTGGCGAGCCAGACGACCTTGCGGGGCGCCCGGTCGGCCTCGGTCTTCTTCGAGCCCTCGGCCGCGGCGGCGCCGAGCGCCTGCTTCTCGGCGGCGGCCGGCGCCACCTCGGCGGTGGTGTCGACGCCGGTGAGCTGCGCCTTCGACGCCTTGGTGACGGTCTGGGCCGTGCTCCCCGCGTCCTCGGCCACCACCAGGTCGCCGCCGAGGACCGGCAGCCCGTCGTAGGTGCGCTCGTAGCGGGTGTGGGTGGTGCCGTCGCGGTCCTGGACGACATCCCGGACGACGAGCTTCTCCTTCGCGCCGAGGCCGAGGCGCTCGGCGGTGGCGGCGCGGTCGGCGTCGGCGGCCTTGATCAGCGCGGCGCGCTGGGCGGGGCTCAGCGGCTTGGGCGCGGCACCGGGGTCGGCCGCGGCGGGGGCCGTGGCCGGACCCGCGGGCGGGGCGGCCTGCACGCCGCCTGCCTGCAGGCCGAGGGCGAGCATCGCGGTCGCGGTGAGCAGGACTCCGGTGGCGGCGGCCGGTCTGTGACGGGGGAGGTTACGCACGCGAACTCCTTCTGCGCGGTGGGGGCCGGACGGAGTGGGACCCCGTCCGGGGCAGAGCGTGGGGGGTGGTGCGTGGAACGGTGCTGAGATTGGCACCAGATCCGGGCTGCTGTCAGGACCGCGTCAACAGGTTGGCCGGATTTCGTCCGCTGCTCGTGGCCCGCTGTTCGCATTGCGGACGCATTGCGGCCTCGTGAACGGGATACGGACCCGCCCCGGCGCGGACCGCCGGCGCCCCGGGACGGGAGCGGTCGGACGGCGCGGGCGGGGCCGGCGTCCGGGGAGGTCAGCGCGGGGTGCGAGCCGCCGCCACCAGCGGCGACGGCACCCGGTGACAGGGGCGGCGGAGGCTACGGGACGACGTCCCGCGCATGTCGCCGCGGTGACGGCGGCACCCGGTGACGGTGGCCCCCAACCGTCCCCCCGATCCCGGTCGCCCCGTGCGCGCCAAGGGACGTCCGGGGTCGCCGGAAAGTTCCGACCGGCGTCCGGAATCACGGCCTCCGTGGCTGGATCCGATCGGAACCCGCCCGGTGGAAAGGCTTGCCTTCCGGCGGGATCCGCGCCCGCGGCCCCTGAAGGCCGCACCGCGGCGTCACCCCAGGGACAGCTGGTACTCCAGCGACGTGTGCGTGGGGACGTATCCCAGCGCGTCGTTGAGCGCCCGCATCCCGGTGTTGCTGTCCGCGGTGTCCGTCAGCAGGCCGGTGAGGTCGGGCTGCTCGCGCAGCGCCCAGCGGACGGACGCGGACTTGAGCGCGCGGGCGAGCCCGCGGCGGCGGTGCCCGGGCAGGACCGCCGTGCCGTAGTGCTGCGCGTCGCCCGTCCGCTCGGCGGGGACGACGAGCTCGGTGAAGCCGACGATCGTGCCGTCGCTCTCGTCCACCGCGGCGACCGTGTGCAGGAGTTCGCCGCGGCGGGCGATCACCTCGGCCGCCTCACGGACCCGCTGCTCGTCCCAGACGACGACGCCGTAGTCGGTGTCGTCCATCGGCATGTCGTCCATGGCGCGGCGGGAGGCGGTGAAGGTGGCGGCGAGCTCGTCGGGGACGGTGCCGGTCCAGGAGACGAGCCGGTAGCCGGGGGTCGGCAACTCGGCCGGGGCCGGGGACGGGAGCGGGAGGCGGGCGTAGGTGAGGGCGAGCACGCGGCGGAAGCCGCGGGCGGCCAGGAAGCGGTCGCCGGGGCGACCGGACCTGGTCTGCGCGACGAGACTCCGCCGGCCGTCCTTCCGCGCCGCCTCGACGGCCGCGGCGAGCAGCCGGGACCCGACGCCGCCGCCCCGCTCCGCGGGGTGGACGGTCAGCTCCAGCTCGGCCAGGTGCTCCTGCCCCGCGCGGTCGAACAGCCGCAGCCGGGCGAGCCCCAGCGGGTGTCCGCCGTCGGGCGCGGTCGCGAGCCAGGTGAGCCGGCGGCCGGGCTCGGCGTCGGTGAGCTCGACGAGGGTCAGGGGGCGTGCGGGCGCGGGACCGCGGTCCTCGGTGGTTGTCGTCACGGGCCTCCTTCTAGTCCGCGTCTCCCCGGCCCCACAAGCGAATTCGACCTCCTGACGGGCGCGGTGCGCCTGCGGTAGGAAGGGGCGGACGGATCTTCCGGCCCGAGGAGCAACGCGATGTACGACGACATACCCGCCCGCCGACCCGCCGCCCTTGACCGGATCCGCGCGGCCGCCGCCTCCGCCGACTTCACCCTGTCCAGCGAGGTGCGCACGGGTGCGCTGCTGGCCACCCTCGCCGCGACCCGCCCCGGCGGCCGGTTCCTCGAACTCGGCACCGGCGTGGGCGAGGGCACGGCCTGGCTGCTCGACGGCATGGACGCGGACGCCCGCCTGGTCAGCGTCGAGCGCGACGCCGCCGTCCAGGACGTCGCTCGCGCCGAGTTCGGCGACGACCCGCGGGTCGAGCTCGTCACCGCGGACGGCGGCGCGTGGCTGGAGTCCTACGCCGGGCCGCTGTTCGACCTGGTCTTCGCCGACACCTGGCCGGGCAAGTTCAGCTGCCTCGACCGGGCCCTGGACCTCGTCGCCCCGGCCGGCGTCTACCTCGTCGACGACCTCGCCCCCGCCGCCGACTGGCCCGCGGACCACGCGGCCTCCGTCCGGCACCTGCTGGCGGCGGTCGAGGGCCGGCCGGACTTCCACACCGTACGGCTCGACTGGTCGTCCGGCCTGCTGCTCGCGGTGCGGACCGGCGCGGGGGGCGGCGACGCCGGGGCGGATTCCGGCCGCGGCTGACACGCGGGACTCCTTCCGGCGCGGCCCCCTGACCCCGGTGGGCCCCGACCGCCGGCCTACCTCCACCGTCCGATCTCGACGTTCTCCAGCACCCCGAGCGCGTCCGGGACCAGGACCGCGGCCGAGTAGTACGCCGTCACCAGGTAGGAGATGACCGCCTGTTCGTTGATCCCCATGAACCGCACCGACAGGCTCGGCTCGATCTCGTCGGGGATGCCGGCCTGGCGGAGCCCGATGACCCCCTGTTCGTCCTCTCCGGTGCGCATGCAGATGATCGAGGTGGTGCGGGCGTCGCTGATCGGGATCTTGTTGGACGGGAAGATCGGCACCCCGCGCCAGGCGGGGATCCGGTGCCCGCCCATGTCGACCGACTCCGGGACGAGCCCGCGCTTGTTGCACTCGCGGCCGAAGGCGGCGATGGCGCGCGGATGGGCGAGGAACAGCTTGGACCCGCGGCGGCGGCTGAGCAGTTCGTCCATGTCGTCGGGGCTGGGGACGCCGTCGTGGGGCTGGATGCGCTGCTCGTACTCGCAGTTGTTCAGCAGGCCGAACTCGCGGTTGTTGATCAGCTCGTGCTCCTGGCGCTCCTTCAGCGCCTCGACGGTGAGCCGGAGCTGCTGCTCGGTCTGGTTCATGGGCTGGTTGTAGAGGTCCGCGATCCGGCTGTGGATGCGCAGGACGGTCTGGGCGACGCTCAGTTCGTACTCGCGCGGCCGCGCCTCGTAGTCGACGAAGGTGTGCGGGATGTCGGCCTCGCCGCTGTGGCCGGCGGAGAGGTCGATGGCGGCCTCGCCGTAGCGGTTGGTGCGCTGGCCGGGCAGGGCGCGCAGGGCGGCCAGGTGCGCGTCGAGGCTCGGGGCGCGCTCGGCGAGGTTCGTGACGTCGGCGCGGGAGAGGACCAGGACCGTGCAGGCGGTGCGGGCGCGGGCGGTGTACTCCCAGATGGCGTCGGGGTCGAGCAGCGCCTGTTCGCCGAAGTAGGCGCCGTCGGCGAGGACGCCGAGCACGGCGTCGTCGCCGTAGGGGCCGGAGCCGACCTTCTCGACCTTGCCGTGGGCGAGGAGGTGGACCTCGTCCTGGGCGCTGCCGAAGGAGGCGATGACCTGGCCCGGTTCGATCTCCCGCTGGACGCAGCGGCGGGCCAGTTCCGCGAGCACCTCCTCGTCCTCCAGGTCGCGCAGGGCGGGCAGTTCGCCCAGCTCGGCGGGGATCACCTCGACCCGGTCGCCGGTCTTCACGAAGGTCACCCGGCCGTCGCCCACCGAGTAGCTCAGCCGCCGGTTCACCCGGTAGGTGCCGCCCTGCACCTGGGTCCACGGCAGCATCTTCAGCAGCCACCGGGAGGTGATCTCCTGCATCTGCGGGGCGGACTTGGTGGTGGTGGCCAGGTTTCGGGCGGCGGCGGATCCCAGGCTCTGCTGGGGCCGACCCTGCTCGGTGCCGAGCTCTTCTCCAACGGCGGTCATCGTGCTCGCGTCCTCTCGGTCGTGCGCAATGCGGTGCTGCGGGGTGCGGTCGTGCGAGGTCCGGTCGTGCGGGGTGCTGCTCCGAACCCTTCCATTGCGGAGCGTGCCGACACCACTACACAAAGGGATGGGAATGGATCTTCAACGGGCGGGGTAGAGCGCGCTTTTCACGGCGCAAGGGCCTCACCGACCGGCCGCTCCCCGCGGTCCGCGGCCGGCGGGGCGGGAACCCCGTGATCGGCCCGGGCGTTCACGGAGCACGGATCACCGAACGACAGGAGACGTCCGATGGCAGGCTTCCTCGACCGCGCCAAGGAGCAGGCCCAGCGCGGCCTCGCCCAGGGCAAGCAGAAGTACGACGAGGTCCAGACCCAGCGCGCGGGCGGCGACGCGCTGAAGAAGCTCGGGGCGGCCTACTACGCCGAGCGGCACGGGACCGGCAGCCCGGCCGCCACCCAGCAGGCGCTGGCCGCACTCGAGGCGCACATCGCGACGCACGGGGACGGCGTGCTGCGCGGCGGTTCGTCCGGCGGCCCCTCCACCGGTCCGGGAGCCGGCCCCTCCACCGGTCCCGGCAACAACCCCTACGGCCACTGACCCGGACGCGCCGACCGGGCCTCGGCGGGTGACGGCCGGGGCCTGACAACTCTGCGGTACGGAAGTGGAGTTCGCCCCGGCGTTCGAGGTGCCCTCCGGGGCGTGAACGGGTGGGGCCCACGGGGTTTCAAGCGCCCCCTTCCGGTAGAAGCGAAGGGCAGGCGCCCGTCCACTTCCTCGCGAAGGAGTCCGTCCATGGCCACCCCCATGTCGGCGAGCAGTTTCCTCAAGGCCCTCAGGAACGAGGGCGTGACCGTCGTGGAGGTCGGTGCCTGGCGCACCCACAACCGCAACCACAAGGGCCCCTGGGGCCCGGTGAACGGCGTGATGATCCACCACACGGTCACCAAGGGCACGGCGGCGACCGTCCGCATCTGCCGGGACGGGTACGCCGCCCTGCCCGGCCCGCTGTGCCACGGCGTGATCGCCAAGGACGGCCGCGTGCACCTGGTCGGCTACGGCCGGGCGAACCACGCGGGCCTCGGCGACGACGACGTGCTGCGCGCCGTCATCGCCGAGCGCGCCCTCCCCCGGGACAACGAGGCGAACACCGACGGCAACGCGCGCTTCTACGGCTTCGAGTGCGAGAACCTGGGCGACGGCAAGGACCCCTGGCCGGCGGCCCAACTGGAGGCCATCGAGCGGGTCTCGGCGGCGATCTGCCGCCACCACGGGTGGAACTCCCGCTCGGTCATCGGCCACCTGGAGTGGCAGCCGGGCAAGGTCGACCCCCGCGGTTTCTCCATGTCCTCGATGCGGGCCCGCGTCCAGGACCGGCTGTCGTGAGGCGCCGACACGGCTGAGGCGGGCCGCACGCCCGCCGCTCGGGCACGCCCGCCCGGCAGCGCCCGCCGCCGGGCGCGCGCACCCGACCCGCGCCCGGGGTGCGCGCACCCCACCCGGGCGACAATGGCCCCGTGCGCCCCACCCCCGCCGGCCTCCGCCCCCGACTCCCCTCGCCCCTGACCGAACTCGACGACCCCCGCTTCACAGCCCACGGCGTCCGCCTGCTGCTCAAGCGGGACGACCTGATCCACCCCGCGCTCAGCGGCAACAAGTGGCGCAAACTCGTCCCCAACCTCGACGCCGCCGCCGGCCGCACCGTGCTCACGTTCGGCGGCGCGTACTCCAACCACCTGCGCGCCACCGCCGCGGCGGGGCGGCTGCTGGGCTTCCCCACGATCGGGGTCGTGCGGGGCGAGGAGCTGGCCCACCGCCCGCTCAACCCCTCGCTGGCGCGCTGCGCCGCCGACGGCATGCGGCTGCACTTCACCGACCGCACCGCCTACCGCGCCAAGACCCTCCCCGCCGGCGTCGACCCGGCGGAGCTGTACGTCGTCCCCGAGGGCGGCAGCAACGCGCTCGCCGTACGCGGGGCCGCCGAGCTCGGCCGCGAGCTGCGCGACCGCACCGACGTGGCCGCGGTCGCCGTCGGCACCGGCGGCACCCTCGCGGGCCTGGCCGCCGGCCTCCGCACCACCCAGCGCGCCCTCGGCGTCCCCGTCCTCAAGGGCGGCTTCCTCGGCGCCGAGGTCCGCCGCCTGCAGCGCGAGGCCTACGGCGGCGGGCGCGGCGACTGGCGGCTCGACGAGCGCTTCCACGGCGGCGGCTACGCCCGCACCACGCCCGGGCTCCGGGAGTTCGCCCGCGACTTCGGGGACCGGCACGGCCTGCCCCTCGAACACGTCTATGTCGCCAAGCTCCTGCACGCCCTGACGGTCCTCGCCGGCGAGGGCGCCTTCCCGCCCGGCACCCGGGTGACCGCGGTCGTCACGGGAGCCCCCCAGCCCTGGGACACCGCCGGGGCCGCCGCGGGTCAGCCCGTGCCCTCCCGGTAGGCCGCCGCCTCCTCCAGGTCGAGTCGGCGCAGCAGCGTCCGCAGCATCTCGTCGTCGATGCGCCCCTGGTCGCGCTGCCGGACGAAGGCCGCCCGCTCGGTGTCGATGACCTCCCGCGCGAGCCGCCGGTAGGTGTCGTCGGCGGACTCCCCGGTGACCTCGTCGACCGTGCCGAGCCGCTCCCAGACGGAGTTGCGCCGCCGGTCGAGGACGGCCCGGAGCCGGTCGACGAGCGGCGGCGGCAGCGTGTTGCCCTCCGCGGCGAGCAGCTCGTCGAGACGGACGGCGGCCGCCGTCGAGGCGTCGTTCTGGGCCTGCGCCTCGGTGAGCGTCTCGGCGCGCACGTCCCGGCCGGGGATGCGCAGCAGGCGGATGAGCGGCGGCAGGGAGAGCCCCTGGACGACGAGCGTGCCGAGGACGGTGGTGAAGGTGAGGAACAGGATCAGCTCGCGGGCCGGGAAGTCCCCGCCGCCGTCGACGGTCGCCGGGATCGAGAAGGCGATCGCCAGCGAGACCACCCCGCGCATCCCCGCCCAGCTGACGATCAGCGGCCCCTGCCACCCCGGGTCGGGCTCCCGCCGGCGGATCCGCTTCGACAGCAGGCGGGGCAGCCAGGTGGCGGGGAAGACCCACACGAACCGCACGACCACCACGAGGACGAACAGGGCGACCGCGTACCACAGGGCCTCCCCGCCGCCGTAGCTGTCGAGCCCCTGCAGCACGTACGGCAGTTGCAGGCCGATCAGCGCGAAGACCGCCGACTCCAGCAGGAAGGCGACCATCTTCCAGACCGCCTCCTCCTGGAGCCGGGTCGCGAAGTCGACCTGCCAGGAGCGGTGCCCCAGGTACAGCGCGACGACGACCACCGCGAGCACCCCCGAGGCGTGCACGTGCTCGGCCGCCGCGTAGGCGACGAACGGGATGAGCAGGGACAGCGTGTTCTGGAGCAGCGCCTCGCTCAGGTGCGTGCGCAGCCAGTGCAGCGGCACCATGAGCAGCAGCCCGACGGCGACCCCGCCGAGGGCGGCGACCGCGAACTCCTCGATCCCGCCCGCCCAGGAGGCCCCCTCCCCCACCGCCGCGGCGACGGCCACCTTGAACGCGGTGATCGCGGTGGCGTCGTTCACCAGGGACTCGCCCTGGAGGATCGTCGTGATCCGCGACGGCAGCCCGATCCGGCGGGCGACGGCGGTGGCGGCGACCGCGTCCGGCGGCGCGATCACCGCGCCGAGCACCAGCGCGGCCGTCAGCGGCAGGTCCGGCACGAGCAGGTAGAGCGCGTACCCGACGACGACCGTCGCGAACAGCACGTAGCCCACCGACAGCATGAGCACCGAGCGGGCCTGCCGGCGCAGGTCCAGGTACGAGCTCTCGGTCGCGGCCGTGTAGAGCAGCGGGGGCAGCAGCAGCGGCAGCACGATCTCGGGATCGAGGGTGTACTCGGGGACCCCGGGCAGGTAGGAGACGGCGAGCCCCGCGGCGACGAGCAGCAGCGGGGCCGGCACGGTCGTCCGGCGCGCCGCCCCAGCGACGACGGCGCTCCCGGCGATCAGCAGTAGCAGTGGCGTTGCGTCCATCCCCCGTGCACCATCCCGTCAACACGAACCGGTCGTCGTAACCTGTCAATCATGAACGACTGCCGTCACGTCGCCGCGCTGCCGCACCCCGAACCGGCCCCGCTGACCGACACCTGCCCGGAGTGCCTGGCGGTGGGCAGCCACCCCGTGCAGCTGAGGCTGTGCCTGACCTGCGGGCACGTCGGCTGCTGCGACAGCTCGCCGTTCCGGCACGCGACGGCCCACTCCGAGGAGACGGGCCATCCCGTCATGCGCAGCTTCGAGCGGGGCGAGAGCTGGCGCTGGTGCTTCGAGGACAACGCGATCGTCTGAGTCCGCGCCGCCGCCGGGTCCCGGCGCACGGGCCGGGGCGGGATCACGGGACGTGACGATTGGCCCGCCGGGAGGGTGGGTAGGGCAACCCTTCCCCCGGTTCCTCCGACCGGTACCCGCACACCCCTAGCCACGTTCCGTATATCTGGGCTTACCATGAGTGACAGTCCGGGTCGGGGGTCCCGGGACGGAGGAGTCCGGGGCGCGGTAGCGTCACCGCTGCACGGCCGCACAATCCCCCGAACTTGTCTGTACCACCTTGGAGGTGAGGGTGTCCCAGTTCGCAGGAGAGCCCGCGTCCCAGGACTTCGTCGAAGTCCGACTGCCGGCTGCCGGTGCCTACCTCTCGGTCCTGCGCACGGCCACGGCCGGCCTCGCGGCGCGCCTGGACTTCACCCTCGACGAGATCGAGGACCTCCGCATCGCCGTCGACGAGGCCTGCGCGATCCTGCTCCAGCAGGCCGTGCCCGGCTCCGTGCTCAGCTGCGTCTTCCGGCTGGTCGACGACTCGCTGGAGGTGACGGTGTCCGCGCCCACCACCGACGGCCGGGCCCCGGAGCGCGACACGTTCGCGTGGACGGTGCTCTCGGCGCTGGCCGGCAAGGTCGACTCCACGGTCGGCGAGGACCGGACGGTCTCGATCAGCCTGTACAAACAGCGCGGCGCGGGACCCGGGCCGGCGTGAGCGACGGGGAGGGGGCGGTGCGCGGCACGGACCGCGGCCCGGGGGTGCGCCGGGAGACGGCGGGTATCCCCGAGCAGAAGGCCCGGCCGCATCCCGAGGACGGGGAGCAGCAGGCGTCGGGGCAGCACTCGGAGCGGAGCCGGACGGGCCACACGATGACCGATGAGAAGACGGACGTGAAGCCGGGCGGGGCCCAGGAGGCCGGGCCCACGGCGGACGCGGAGGCGCGCGAGACCGAGGCGCTGGAGGCCGAGGCGGAGGCCGTGGTCGCCCAGGCGGCCGAGGAGCGGGCCGCGGAGCCCGAACCGGACCACGCCGACGCGGACGACGCCGCCGACCTCAAGCGCGACGAGCGCAGCGGCGCCCGGCTGCTCTTCTACGAGCTGCGGGAGCTGCCCGCCGGCTCCCCGGAGCGGGCGGAGCTGCGCAACCGGCTGGTCCGGATGCACCTGCCGCTGGTGGAGCACCTGGCCCGCCGGTTCCGCAACCGCGGCGAGCCGCTCGACGACCTGACGCAGGTGGCGACGATCGGCCTGATCAAGTCGGTGGACCGCTTCGACCCCGACCGGGGCGTGGAGTTCTCCACGTACGCCACCCCCACCGTCGTGGGCGAGATCAAACGTCATTTCAGGGACAAGGGCTGGGCGGTCCGGGTGCCGCGCCGGCTGCAGGAGCTGCGGCTGTCGCTGACGACGGCGACCGCGGAGCTGTCCCAGCGGCACGGCCGCTCCCCCACGGTGCACGAGCTGGCGGAGCGGCTCGGCATCTCGGAGGAGGAGGTCCTGGAGGGCCTGGAGTCGGCGAACGCGTACAGCACGCTGTCGCTGGACGTCCCCGACACCGACGACGACTCCCCGGCCGTCGCCGACACCCTGGGCGCGGAGGACGAGGCGCTGGAGGGCGTGGAGTACCGCGAGTCCCTCAAGCCGCTCCTGGAGGACCTGCCGCCGCGCGAGAAGCGCATCCTGCTGCTGCGGTTCTTCGGGAACATGACCCAGTCGCAGATCGCCACCGAGGTCGGCATCTCCCAGATGCACGTCTCCCGGCTCCTCGCCCGCACCCTGGCGCAGCTGCGCGAGCGGCTGCTCGTGGACGAGTAGGCGCAAAGCCGCCGCCGAGAGCGGCACGCTGGAACGGGAAGGGGCCCGGCGGCATCGCGCGCTGCCGGGCCCCTGACGTCCGCGCGGCTCAGGTCTCCCGGCGGCCGATGCCGAGCGCGTGGGTCGTCGTCGGGTTGAGCACGGTCACCAGGACGGCGACCGCGGCCAGCGCGAGCAGGATCCCGACCGGCAGCAGCACCCCGCCGCCCTGGACCAGCGACCAGGACACCGGCAGCGCGACCAGCTGCATGATCAGCGTGGGTCCGCGGCTCCAGCTCCGCCGCAGCCGCAGGCCGCGCGCGGCGACCAGGGGCAGGACGGCGAGGGCGATCATCGTCAGCCCGCCGGTCTCGGCCTGGCGCGGGCTGTCGGGGTCCCCGACCAGCCCCATCACCAAGAGGTACACGCCCCAGCCGGCCAGCGCCAGCCCCTCGGCGGCGCACACCGCGGCCGCGACGGCCAGGCGTACGGGGGTCTCGACACGGCCTTCGGGTGCGGGATTCGGTGCAGCGCTCACCCGGCCAGGGTAGAGCCTCCGGGGACGATCACCGGGTCCCGCCCCGCGGAGCGCCCCGGCCCTGGCCGCGGCGGGTACTTCCCAGTAGGTACCCTGCCTCCCATGCGCGCTCTTCTCGTGGTCAACCCCGCCGCCACCACCACGAGTGCGCGGACGCGCGACGTGCTCATCCACGCGCTGGCCAGCGAGATGAAGATCGAGGCGGTCACCACGGAGTACCGCGGCCACGCCCGCGACCTCGGCCGCAGGGCGGCGGAGAGCGGCGGACCGAACGGGATCGAGCTGGTCGTGGCGCTGGGCGGCGACGGCACGGTCAACGAGGTCGTCAACGGGCTGCTGCACCACGGTCCCGACCCGGAGGGGCTGCCCGGCCTCGCCGTGGTCCCCGGCGGCTCGACGAACGTGTTCGCCCGGGCGCTCGGGCTGCCGAACGACCCCGTCGAGGCGACCGGCCAGCTCCTGGACGCCCTGCGCGAGGGGCGCGAGCAGACCGTGGGCCTCGGGCTCGCGGAGGGCACCCGGGGCACGGAGGACGAGGCGGCGCCGGCCCGCTGGTTCACCTTCTGCGCGGGGCTCGGTCTGGACGCGGGCGTAGTGGGCCGGGTCGAACAGCAGCGGGAGCGCGGCAAGCGTTCGACGCACGCGCTCTACCTCCGCCAGGTGATGCGGGCCTACGTCTCCGATCCCCACCGCCGGCACGGCGTGATCACCCTGGAGCGGCCGGGCCACGACCCGGTGACCGACCTGGCGCTGTCCATAGTGTGCAACACGTCACCCTGGACCTATCTGGGCAACCGCCCGGTGTACGCGACCCCCCGCGCGTCCTTCGACACCGCCCTCGACGTGCTCGGACTCCGCAAGCTCTCCACATCCGCGGTGACCCGCTACGCCACCCAGCTCCTGACCTCCACACCGGAGCGCGGACCGCACGGGAAGCACGTCGTGCCGCTGCACGATCTGACGGACTTCACCTTGCATTCCAAGGTCCCGCTGCCCTTCCAGATGGACGGCGACCACCTGGGGCTGCGGAAGAGCGTGACGTTCACAGGCGTTCGCCGTGCACTGCGTGTGATTGTGTGAGTGTGAAGGACCTATGTCCTTTATCTCGAACGTACGTAGCGCCCTCCACCCCATGGAAGTACCGCTGTGACCCAGTCGACACCAGGGAATCTAAAAAAACTTCCCTGAAGGGGTTGTATCCACGGCTGAGGTTTGCGAATCTCTTTGTGGCGCTCGGGACGGCCCGCCCCATCGGCCTCCCTGAGCACCGGAATCCCACCCCAAGGCAAGAGGACCCGCCAGTCCGTCTGGCAGTCGGCCCTTCCCTTACCGGGGGATTCGTGAAAGCGTTCACATTCACAAGCAACGTGCATGTAATACCAAGGAGAGGTAGCAGCCATGGACTGGCGTCACAACGCCGTTTGCCGCGAGGAAGACCCGGAGCTCTTCTTCCCCATCGGCAACACCGGTCCTGCGCTGCTGCAGATCGAGGAAGCCAAGGCCGTCTGCCGCCGCTGCCCCGTCATGGAGCAGTGTCTGCAGTGGGCGCTCGAGTCCGGCCAGGACTCCGGCGTCTGGGGTGGCCTCAGCGAGGACGAGCGTCGCGCGATGAAGCGCCGCGCCGCCCGCAACCGGGCGCGCAACGCGACCGCCTGACACCCCGCGCGACCTGAGCCGACCGGCGCGTGCACCTCGCACGCTCCTCCCGGTCGGCTCCGCCTCGACAACGCAGCGCGCAGTACCCCACAGATGCGCATCGCGCCGCAGGCACTTCGCCCCGGACCGCACCACGGTCCGGGGCTTATTGCCGTCCCGGGCCGGTCACCCTGCGTGACCGGCTACTTCTCGACCCGCACGGGCACGTCGAGCACCACCTGCGTGCCGCGCCCGGGCGCCGGCACCATGTCGAAGCTGCCGCCCAACTCCCCCTCGACCAGGGTCCGTACGATCTGCAGGCCCAGGTTGCCCGAGCGCTTGGCGTCGAAGCCGTCGGGCAGCCCGCGGCCGTCGTCCCGGACGGTGATGAGCAGCCGGCCGTCCTTGCGGTCGCCGCCGCGGACGGCGGACACCTCGACCCGGCCCGGCTGCCCCTCGGCGAAGGCGTGTTCGAGGGCGTTCTGGATGACCTCGGTGAGGACCATGGAGAGCGGGGTGGCGACCTCGGCGTCCAGGATGCCGAAGCGGCCGGTGCGGCGGCAGGTGACCTGGCCGGGCGAGATCTCGGCGACCATCGCGAGCACCCGGTCGGCGATCTCGTCGAACTCGACGCGCTCGTCGAGGTTCTGCGACAGCGTCTCGTGCACGATGGCGATGGAGCCGACCCGCCGCACGGCCTCCTCCAGCGCCTCGCGCCCCTTGACGGAGTCGATCCGGCGGGCCTGGAGGCGCAGCAGGGCGGCGACGGTCTGCAGGTTGTTCTTCACCCGGTGGTGGATCTCCCGGATGGTCGCGTCCTTGGTGATCAACTCCCGCTCCCGGCGGCGGAGTTCCGTCACGTCCCGCAGCAGGATCAGCGAACCGATGCGCGTGCCCTTGGGTTTGAGCGGGATCGCCCGCAGCTGCACGACGCAGTCGTTGCCCTCGACCTCGGTGCCGCGCGGCGCCCAGCCGCTGGCCAGCTTGACCAGCGCCTCGTCCACCGGGCCGCGGGACGGCGCGAGTTCGGCGGTCGTACGGCCCAGGTGGGTGCCGACCAGGTCGGTGTTGAGGCCGAGCCGGTGGTAGGCGGAGAGGCCGTTGGGCGAGGCGTACTGGACGACGCCCTCGGCGTCGAGGCGGATCAGGCCGTCGCCCACGCGCGGCGAGGAGTCCATGTCCAGCTGCTGGCCGGCGAACGGGAAGGCGCCGGCGGCGATCATCTGCGCGAGGTCGGAGGCCGACTGCAGGTAGGTGAGCTCCAGCCGGGAGGGGGTCCGCACGGAGAGCAGGTTGGTGTTGCGGGCGATGACGCCGAGCACCCGGCCCTCGCGCCGGACGGGGATCGACTCGACCCGTACCGGCACCTCCTCGCGCCACTCGGGGTCGCCCTCGCGGACGATCCGGCCCTCGTCGAGCGCCGCGTCCAGCATGGGGCGCCGGCCGCGCGGCACGAGGTGGCCGACCATGTCGTCCTGGTACGAGGTCGGGCCGGTGTTCGGACGCATCTGGGCGACGGAGACGTAGCGGGTACCGTCGCGGGTCGGGACCCACAGGACCAGGTCGGCGAAGGAGAGGTCGGCGAGCAGCTGCCACTCCGAGACCAGCAGGTGGAGCCAGTCGAGCTCCGCGTCGCTGAGTGCGGTGTGCTGGCGGACGAGATCGTTCATGGAGGGCACACGGGCGAGCGTACCCGCCGCCGTCCGCGCGGGATCCCGTGGTCGCGCGGGCCCGGGAAGACCCGCGGGCCACGGTGCCTGGACGGGACCCTCAGCCCGTCCGGCACCGCAGCCCGGAGTTCTCTGCGTCGACCGCCCGGGCGTGCGGGCCCGCACGGTCGCTTGGAGGGGCCCGGCGCAGTCAGGGCAGAGAGCGCGCGGACTCCTCGGTCCACCTCCCTGTGCGGGAGAGGCGGAGGCCTTTCACCAGCATTGTGGACTAGACCATTCCCCGCTGTCCATGTGTCGGACGGCATCGGTTCCTGGACGATCGATCAACGAAGATCGATCAAACGCGGTCGCCCACGGTCGGATTCTCCAACGGACCGGCCAGGAAGGCCAGAGGCGGGACGGGGTCGACTTCGGCCATTCCCGCCCGCCGCGCACCCCCGGGACACCCACCGGCCGGCCCGCCCGCACACCCACCCGGACGGGCGTCCCGGCCGGGCGGCACAGACCGACCTCTGCTAGATTGGTCTATACCACAGGTTCCTTTCCAGACCTCCCCAGATCGGCAGGCCCCAGCGTGGAAGTTGTCATCGTCCCGGACGCCACCGCAGGCGGCGAGATCATCGCCGAGGCCGTCGCCGGTCTTCTGCGGCGCAAGCCCGACGCCCTGCTCGGCGTGGCCACCGGCTCGACGCCGCTGCCCATCTACACGGCGCTGACCGCCAAGGTCTCCGGCGGCGAGGTGGACGCCTCGCGCGCCCGCGTGTGCCAGCTCGACGAGTACGTGGGGCTGCCCGCCGGACACCCCGAGTCCTACCGCTCGGTGGTGCTGCGCCAGGTCGTCGAGCCGCTCGGACTGCCCGGGACGTCGTTCTTCGGCCCGGACGGCACGGCCGAGGACGTGCAGGCCGCCTGCGAGGAGTACGACCGGGCGCTGGCCGCGGCCGGCGGCGTCGACCTGCAGATCCTGGGCATCGGCACCGACGGGCACATCGGCTTCAACGAGCCGTGCTCCTCGCTGCGCTCCCGGACCCGGATCAAGACGCTCACGGAGCAGACCCGGGTCGACAACGCCCGGTTCTTCGACGACGACATCGACCAGGTGCCGCACCACGTGATCACCCAGGGCATCGGGACCATCCTGGAGGCCCGCCACGTCGTGCTGCTCGCCACCGGCGAGGGCAAGGCGGAGGCCGTGGCGCAGACCGTCGAGGGCCCGCTGGCCGCGCTGGTCCCCGCCTCCGCGCTCCAGCTGCACCCGCACGCGACCGTCGTCGTCGACGAGGCCGCGGCGTCGAAGCTGAAGCTGGGGGACTACTTCCGGGCGACGTACGCGGCGAAGCCGGAGTGGCAGGGGCTGTAGGGGCCGCGCGGCGCGCCCGCGGGCTTCGAGGGGCCTCAGCACCCGAGGCGCCCTGCGGCTCCGGGGGCCGTACGCCCGCACGACGAAGGGCCGGACACCGCGCGGTGTCCGGCCCTTCGCGCTGCCAGGGCTCAGCCGGCGACGACCGCCTCCGCCGCCGCCTGCCCGCAGACGCGGGACGCGCCGTGCGTGGTGACGTACAGCGCGCCGCGGGCCGGGGCCTGCGGTACGCCCATCTCGACGACGACCGTGTCCGGGCGGGCGGCGGTCAGCGCGTCGAGCATTTCGGCCATCCACGGGTGGCGGTGCACGTCGCGGGCGACGGCGACGATCCGCCGCTCCCCCGCCGCCGCCAGGACGGCGTCGGCCCCCGCGGAGCCGTCGGTGTACGTGCCGCCCCCGGTGCCGGGGAGCAGGACGGCCAGGTCGGCGGTGATGCCCCAGGGGGTCTCGTCGCCGACGGCGATGTTCGCCTCGGGGCTGAGCGTGGCGACGTACGGGGTCCCGGTGACGGGGACGGCTCCGTCGGCGCGGACCACGGTGGCCGCGCGCCGGGCGGCGACGAGGCCGATCTGCTCGCGCGCCGGCTCGGCGGCGGCGGGCGCACGCCCGGCCGTCGCGGTCCAGCTCGCCAGCGCGCGGACGCGCGCGGCCGCGTCCGCGAGCCGCTCCTCGGGCAGCTCGCCGTCCCGCACCGCCCGTACGAGCGCGTCGCGCAGCAGTAGCACGGTGCCCTCGTCGGCGAGGCCGCCGCCGACGCAGATGGCGTCGGCGCCCGCGGCGATGGCGAGCACGCTGCCGCGCTCGATGCCGTAGGTGCCGGCGATGGCGTTCATCTCCATGCCGTCGGTGACGATCAGCCCGTCGAAGCCGAGCTCCTCGCGGAGCAGGCCGGTCAGGATGCGCGGGCTGAGGGTGGCCGGGCGGGTCGGGTCGAGGACGGGCAGCAGGATGTGCGCGCTCATGACCGACTTGGTGCCGGCGGCGATCGCGGCCCGGAAGGGCTGCAGCTCGCGGGCGTACAGCGTCTCCAGGTCGGCGTCGATGCGCGGCATCGCGTGGTGCGAGTCGACGGCCGTGTCGCCGTGGCCGGGGAAGTGCTTGGTGCAGGCCGCGACGCCGGCGGCCTGGAGGCCCTCGACGTAGGCGGCGGTGTGCCGGGAGACCAGCGCGGTGTCGGCGCCGAACGAACGCACGCCGATCACCGGGTTGTTGGGGTCGGAGTTGACGTCCGCGGACGGCGCCCAGTTGAGGTTGACGCCGCACTCGGCCAGCCGCCGGCCGAGCTCGTGGGCGACGGCGTACGTGAGCGCCGTGTCGTCGACCGCGCCGAGGGCGTGGTTGCCGGGGAAGGACGAACCGCCGTTCACCTCCAGGCGGGTGACGTCGCCGCCCTCCTCGTCGATCGCGACGAGGATGTCGTCGCGCTCGGCGCGCAGCCGGGCGGTGAGCGCGGCGAGCTGCTCGGGGGAGGCGATGTTGCGGCCGAACAGGCCGACGGAGGCGAGGCCGTCGCCGACCTGCCGCAGCAGCCAGTCGGGGGTGTCGGTGCCGACGAAGCCCGGCTGGAGGACGGCCAGCGCGTCGCGGGTGAGGGTGTCGGTGGCGGGTACCAGCGTGGTCATGGCGGCGTTATCCCTTCACGGCACCGGAGGTGAGCCCCGTGGCCATCTTCCCCTGGATGATCATGAAGAAGATGACGACGGGGACGGCGATCATCGTAGAGGCGGCCATGAGGGCGCCGTAGTCCGTTCCGCGCTCGGTGGTGAAGGTCATCAGCCACACGTTCAGCGTGTACTTGGAGTTGTCGTTGATCAGGATGTACGCGAACAGGTACTCGTTCCAGGCGTTGACCAGGGCGAAGATCGACGCGGCGGCGAGCCCCGGGGCGAGCAGCGGGAGGATGACGCGGCGGAAGGCCTGCATGCGCGTGCAGCCGTCGACCATCGCCGACTCCTCCAGCTCCACCGGGATGTTGATGACGAAACCGCGGATCATGATCGTCGCGAACGGCAGCGTGGAGACCAGGTAGACGACGATGAGTCCCCAGTACTCGTCGATGCCGCCGATCGCGTTGAGCTGGAGGTAGATCGGGATGAGCATCGCGGTCGGCGGCAGCATCTGGACCAGGATCATCACCATGATCAGGGCCTTGCGCCCCCAGAACCGGAATCGTCCGATGGCCAGCGCCGCGAGCGTCGCGATGATCATTCCGCCGACGACCGCGGTCACCGAGACGATCAGGCTCGACTGCACCGCGGTGGCGAAGTTCTCCTGCTTCACGGCCCGCGCGAAGTTGTCGAAGGTGATCGACGACGGCCACAGCGTCTGGTCGTACGAGCGGATCTCGTGGTTCGGCCGCAAGGACGAGACGACGAGCCAGTAGACCGGGAAGGCCATGACGCCGGCCGTGATCAGGGCCAGCACGTTGTAGTGCAGCCGGGCCTTGCGGCGGTCCGGTCGCAGCACCTGGGCGGCGGTTCCGGCCACGGGGGCGTCCGCCACGGTGTTCACAGGTGTGGAGGTGCTCATTCGACCTCTCCCGTCTTGATCAGCTGGCGCAGGTAGTACACCGCTACGCCGGACAGCATCAGGACCGTGATCAACGCGATCGCGCTGCCCTGGCTGAAGGAGGTGGACGCGAACGCCTTCGAGAAGGAGTAGAGGCCGAGTGTCTCGTACTCGGGCTCGGGCTTGTTGCCGCGGAGCAGCCAGATCTGTCCGAAGACGTTGAAGTCCCAGATGACCGAGAGCGTCGTCACCATGATGAACACCGGCTTGATGACGGGCCAGGTGACGAAGCGGAAGACTCCGCCCACGGAGGCCCCGTCGAGCGCCGCGGCCTCCTCCAGCTCCTTGGGGACCTGGGTGAGGGCCGCGTACATGGTGATCACGACGAACGGGACGGCGCCCCAGACGACCAGCAGGGTGATGACGCCGAAGCCCTGCCAGGGGTCGAGGAACCAGTTGTGGCCCAGCCACGACTCGTCGCCGGTGACGTCGGACAGCAGGGTGTTGATCAGGCCGTAGTCGGAGTCGGCGAACCACCGGAAGACCGAGGCGGCGACCATCAGCGGCAGCGACCAGGCGGCGATCAGCGCGACGGTGAGGGTGAGTCGTACCCAGGTGGACAGGCGCAGCATCATCAGCGCGATGAGCAGTCCGATGCCCATGGTGAGCACGACGCAGACCGTCATGAAGACGACGGTGCGGCCGGTCACGGACCAGAACTCGGGGTCGCCGAGGATGTTGGAGAACTGCTCGAAGCCGACCCAGGGGGTCTCGCCGTTGCCCCACAGCGCCGCGCGGCCCATGTCCTGGAACGACATGACGACGGTCTTGCCCAGCGGATAGACGTAGACGGCGGCGATGGCGACGATCGCCGGCAGGATCAGGAGGTAGGGGAGGAGCTCGCCCCTTCTCCGCTGCTTCCGCGGGCGGGGCGCGACGGCCCCGGCGGGCGTCTGGGGCCCTCGCTTCCCGGGATCACGTGGGGCGGATACCGGAGGTGGCCCGGCGGCCTTGGTGTCGGCGGCAGTCACGTGGCTGACCTTCCATCGGGATCCCGGGGCTGCACCGGGGATCACGGCGTTCACAGAGAAGTGGCGGGGGCCCGGTCGGTGCCGGGCC